>NZ_JBHTJA010000006.1:0-147555 GCF_042675525.1 Actinomadura sediminis | reverse complement strand
GGGGCGGGCCGGTCGGCCGCTTTCCAGCCCGGCGCCCGCCGGCCCCGGGACCAGCGACCAGCAACCGGAGGGTGAGCCAGCCGTGACGCTGCCGGCCCGGGCGCAGGAGCCCGGAACCACCACCACGATCCACTCCGACGGCGCCGGCGAGGTCCGCCGCACCGTCCTGCCCGGCGGCCTGCGCGTCATCACCGAGACGATGCCGACCGTCCGGTCCGCGGCGTTCGGCATCTGGGCGTCGGTCGGCTCCCGCGACGAGGAGCCCGCCGACGCGGGCGCCTCCCACTACCTCGAGCACGTCCTGTTCAAGGGCACGAAGCGCCGCTCCGCGCTGGAGATCTCCGCGGCGATCGACGCGGTCGGCGGCGACCTCAACGCGTTCACCGCCAAGGAGTACACCTGCTACTACGCGCGGGTGCTGGACGCCGACCTGCCGCTCGCCATCGACGTGGTGTCCGACATGGTCGCCGCGTCGGTGAACCGTCCCGAGGACGTCGAGGCCGAACGCGGCGTCATCCTCGAAGAGATCCACATGCGCGACGACGACCCGGGCGACCTCGTCCACGACGAGTTCGCCACCGCGCTGTTCGGCGACACGCCCCTCGGCCGTCCCATCCTCGGCACCGAGGAATCGATCAACGCGCTGTCGCGGGACCGCATTCACGGCTACTACCGCGACCGGTACGTCCCGCGGAACCTCGTCGTGTCGGTCGCGGGCAACGTCGACCACGACCGTGTCGTCGGGCTCGTGTCCGAGGCGTTCGCCGAACACCTCACCGGCGACGCCGCCCCGGCCGGGCCACGCCTCGACGGCCCGGCGGTGACCGCCGACCCGCGCACGGTCGTCCTCGACAAGGACACCGAGCAGGCCCACATCATCCTCGGCGGCCTCGGCGTGTCCCGCACCGACGACCGCCGCTTCGCCCTCGGCGTCCTCAACGCGGCGCTCGGCGGCGGCATGTCGTCCCGCCTCTTCCAGGAGATCCGGGAGAAGCGCGGCCTCGCCTACTCGGTGTACAGCTACACCGCCCAGTACGCCGACTCCGGGATCTTCGGCGTCTACGCGGGGTGCCAGCCGTCCAAGGCCGAGGAGGTCCTGCAGATCTGCCGCGACGAGGTCGCCCGCGCCGGCGACCTCACCGCCGAGGAGCTCGAACGCGGCAAGGGCCAGCTCCGCGGCGCCATGGTGCTCGGCCTGGAGGACACCGGCTCCCGGATGAGCCGCATCGCCAAGAGCGAGCTGGTCTACGAGTCGCTGATGCCCGTCGACGAGGTCCTCGCCCGCGTCGAGGCCGTCACCCTCGACGACGTCCGCGCCGTCGCCGCCGACGTCCTCGGCGCGCCGCAGGCCCTCACCGTCATCGGGCCCGTGGGCGACGGCTTCGGCAGTTAACCGCGGCGCCCTCGGGGTAGGGGCCTGGGGATGAAGTTCCTCATCCGAGTGGTCATCGCCGCGGTGGCGCTGTGGGCGGCGTCCGCGGCCGTGGACGGCATCGACCTGCAAGGCGACGACACCGGCGAGAAGGCGCTCACCCTCCTGGTGGTCGCGGTGGTGTTCGGCGTCATCAACGCCGTGCTGAAACCGGTCATCAAGGTGCTGGGCTGCGCCTTCTACATCCTGACCCTCGGCCTGATCGCGCTCGTCGTGAACGCCGCGCTGCTGATGCTGACGAGCTGGGTCGCCGACGAGATCGGCGTGCCCTTCCACGTCGAATGGTTCTGGCCCGCGTTCTGGGGCGCCATCATCGTCGGGCTCGTGAGCTGGGTCCTCAACCTGTTCGTCGACGACGACCGGTAGGCTCGGTCCGTCGCCGGACGGGAGGAACACGTGATCAAGGTCGGAGTGCTGGGCGCGCAGGGCCGGATGGGCGCGGAGGTGTGCCGCGCCGTGCGGGGCGCGGACGACATGGAGCTCGTCGCCACCGTCGACGTGGGGGACGCGCTCGACCCGCTCACCGCCGCCGAGGTCGTCGTCGACTTCACCCGCCCCGACGTCGTCATGGACAACCTCCGCTGGTGCGTCGAGCGGGGGCTGCACGCGGTCGTGGGCACCTCCGGCTTCGACCCGTCCCGCGTCGACACCGTGCGCTCCTGGCTGACCGACGCCTCCGCGGGCAACGTCCTCATCGCCCCGAACTTCGGGATCGGCGCCGTCCTGATGATGCACTTCGCGCAGAAGGCCGCGCCGCTGTTCGAGTCCGTCGAGATCATCGAGACGCACCACCCGAACAAGGTCGACGCCCCGAGCGGCACGGCCCACCGCACCGCCGAACTGGTCGCCGCCGCCCGCGCGGAGGCGAAGGTCGAGCCGTCTCCCGACGCGACCACGTCCGCCCTCGACGGGGCGCGCGGCGCCGACGTCGACGGCGTCCGGGTGCACGCCGTCCGCATGTCGGGCGCCATCGCGCACCAGGAGGTCGTGCTCGGCGGCCACGGCGAGCTGTTCACGATCCGCCACGACTCGATGAACCGCGAGTCGTTCATGCCCGGCGTCCTGCTCGCCGTCCGCCGCGTCCCGAACCTCGACCGGCTCACCATCGGCATCGAGTCCCTCCTCGGCCTGTGATGGAGTTCGCGGCCGAACCCTGGGACTACCTCGCCGCCTCCGACGCGATCGACATCGAGCACCCGCTCGTCCAGTCGATCGCGTCGGACCTGCGGACCGGCGACGACATCGCGTACGCGCACGCCGCGTTCGACCACGTCCGCGACCGGGTCGCCCACTCGATGGACGCCGGTGACCCGCGCGTCCCCTGGCGGGCCTCGGACGTCCTCGAGCAGGGGGTGGGCCTCTGCTACGCGAAGTCGCACGCCTACGTGGCCCTGCTGCGCGCAGGCGGCGTCCAGGCGGGCCTGTGCTACCAGACCGTCTCCGGCGTCCTGCACGGCCTCACCGCCGTCCTCGTGGACGACCGGTGGGTGCGGCTCGACCCGCGCGGCAACAACGCCGACGTCGACGTCGACTTCTCGCCCTCCGAGGACCGCCTCGCCTACCCGGACGTCCCGGTGCACCCCGTGGTCTACGCGACCCCGCACCCGACCGTCCTGGGGGCTCTGCGGGCCATGCGGACCCTCGACCCGCAAGCCCTCCCGGCCGCGCTCTGACCGCCGCCGCGGCCCCACTCCGGGGAGTCGACGCATGCGGCCGCGGTGGTGCCCGGGCGGCACCGGTGATCGTCCGAGGGGCCGGTGCTCGCCCTGGTCTCATGCGCCGAAACCGTTACTGCGGCGCGTCGGGGACGGGGAATCCGTGCTTGTGGAACAGCGCCCGCGCCGTCGAGCCGGTGAGCCAGGAGACGAACCCGTTGGCGGCGCGTTCCTGCCCGCCGCCCTCGACGACCGCCGCCGGATAGGACGTGACGACGTTCAGGTCCGCCGGGATGGGGACGCCGCTCGCCGCGACGCCCGCCGCGCGCATGTCGGTGAGGTAGACGACGCCCGCGTCGGCCTCCCCGGCGCGGACGCGGTCCAGGACGGCCCGGGCGCTGACTTCGACGCTCGTCCAGCGCACGGCCACGCCCGCGTTGCGCAGGAGCCGGGCGGTGTAGCGGCCGGAGGGGACGGAGCCGGCGCCCGCGGCGGTCCGCAGGCCGGGACGGGCGAGGTCGGCGACGCCGCGGACGCGCAGCGGGTTGCCGGGGGCGACGGCGATGGTCAGCGAGTTGTGCGCGACGGTCCGGCGGCGGCCGCCGAGGTGCGCGTCGGCGCGGTTCATGCTGGCCGCGTCCGCGGTGACGAGCACGTCCGCGGGGGACAGGTCGGACAGCCGGCCCGCCATCTCGAGGGAGCCGCCGAACACGAGGCTGACGTCGACGTCCGGGACGGCGTGCTCGTAGGCGGCCTCCATCTCGCCGAACACCTCGGTGAGCGAGGACGCGGCGTACACGGTGAGCGTCGTGCCGCCGGAGGAGCCGCCGCACGCCGCGGTGAGGGCGAGCAGGGCGAGCGGGACGCACGCGAGGGCGCCGCGCCGACGGGGGGAGTCCGGCATATGGCTTCATCCTAGAGCCGGTGGGCGTTCGCCCGGCTGATTCCGGTCTGGCGTGTCAGTGCGCGGCGCTAGTGTTTCCGCCGTAGCCGATGACCCTGACGGAGGCCCGATGTCCCTCGACCTGATGGAGCTGCTGCCCGACGACTGGCGGGCGAGGCTCGACCCGCTGCTGGACCCGCTCGCCACCGCGGCGCTGGGCGCGTTCGTCGCGGGCGAGTACGAGGAGCAGACGGTCTACCCTCCGCGCGAGGACCTGTTCAACGCGTTCCGGCGCTGCTCGTTCGAGGACGCCCGGGTGCTGATCCTCGGCCAGGACCCCTACCACGGCCCCGGCCAGGCGCACGGGCTGAGCTTCAGTGTTCGCGAGGGCGTGCGGCTGCCGCCGTCCCTGCGCAACATCTACAAGGAGCTGGCCGCCGACCTGGAGATCCCCGCCGCGACGTCCGGTGACCTGACCCGCTGGGCCGACCAGGGGGTGCTGCTGCTGAACGCGGTGCTGACGGTCCGCGCGGGCGAGGCCGGGTCGCACGCCGGGAAGGGCTGGGAGGACTTCACCGACGCCGCGATCCGGGCGCTGAACGACAAGTCCGAGCGGGTCGTGTTCGTCCTGTGGGGCGCCTACGCCCGCAAGAAGGCCCGGCTGATCACCGGCGCGCACCACACGGTGATCGAGTCGGCGCACCCGAGCCCGCTGAGCGCGAAGAAGTTCTTCGGGACCCGGCCGTTCAGCGCGGTCAACAAGGCCCTGGTGGACGCGGGCCGCAGCGAGATCGACTGGGCGCCGGCCTAGCCGTATCCCCGGGGGGGGGGTTCACCCGGGCGGGGGAGGCCGGGCGGCGGTCTCCCCTCGGCGAGGGAGGCGCGGCGGGCCCGTCCCGGCGGACGATCGTGGCATGACGGTCACAGCTCATCCGCAGGGACGCGCGGCCGCGCCGGAGGCGCCGGGACGGCTCCGGCTCGCCGTGTGCGCGGCGACGGTCGCCGCCTGCGTCCCGTATCTGACGATCAAGCTCGCGTGGCTGTCCGGCAGCACCGTGGGCTGGAACGACGCCGAGGCCGCACGGAACTCCGCGCTCTACGTCGGCAACGCGGTCACGATGGCGATGGACGCGGTCGCGGTGGCCATCGCGCTGGCGTTCACGTTCCGCTGGGGGCTGCGGCTGCCGGGATGGCTGGTGCTGGCGCCGACCTGGATCGCCGCCGGGCTGCTCGCGCCGATCGCGATCGCGGTGCCCCCGGCGGCCGTGGTCATGGCGTTCGGCGAGCCGGTGACGGAGCCCGGGACGCCGGACGCCCTGCGGGGCTGGGTGTTCGGGGTCGTCTACGCCGGCTTCACGGTGCAGGGCATCGGCCTGCTGACGGCCTTCGTGCTGTACGCGCGGGCCCGCTGGCGGGACGTCTTCGCGGCGCGCACGCGGGACATCGCCGTCGGGGCCACGCACGGTCTCCAGTTGCTTCTGGCGCGGACCGCGACGGTCTTCGCGGTCGTGTTCGCGCTGCCGAACCTCTACTGGGCGTTCGGCGGGACGGCGGGACGCCCGGACGGGCCGGTCGGCGACATGAACGTCGCCCAGCACATCCTAGCCGGGGCGGGCGCGGCGCTCGCGGTGGCGGGCGCGGGCGCGCTGCTGCTCGTCCTGCGCCGCGCGGACCGCCCCCGGCGGTTCGTCCGGCCGCTGGCCGTCGCGTGGGTCGGTTCGGCCGCGACGTTCGCGTGGCCGCTGTACTCGCTCGTCATCGTGCTGACGCAGCCGGGCGAGATGGGGCACGACATGGCGGCGGCGACGAACCTGGCGTCGCTCACGGGCGTGTTCGCCGGGCTCCTGACGGGCCTCGCGGGCGCCGCCCTGCTCACCGAGCACGCCGCGGCCGCCCGCCCCGGGCCGGCCGCCTACAGGGCCAGGCCGACCGCCAGCAGCACCCCGTAGGCGATCTGCAGCCGGCCGGTCTCGCCCAGCACCGGAATGAGGGCGGGGCCGGTCGCGCCGTTCATCACCTTCTGCGTCGGCGGGATCGACAGCGGCGCGGCGAGCAGCGCGAGCAGCGCCCACGGGTGCGGGGCGGCCAGCGCCAGCACGACCATGAACGGCAGCGCGGTGCAGGCGGCGTACAGGATCCGCGTCCACGGGCCGCCGAGGACGACCGCGAGGGTGCGCTTGCCGGACTCCCGGTCGGTCGGGATGTCGCGCAGGTTGTTGGCGACCAGCATCCCGCAGGCGAGCAGCCCGACCGGCACGGCCGCGGCCCACGCCTCCCACGGCAGTGCCTCGACCTGCACGTACACCGTCCCGACGACGGCGACGAGACCGAAGAACACGAACACCGACACCTCGCCGAGCGCCCGGTACCCGTAGGGCGTCTTGCCGCCGGTGTAGAACCAGGCCGCGAGGATCGCGACCGCGCCGACCAGCAGCAGCCACCAGGTCGTCACGGCCGCCAGCACCAGCCCGGCGACCGCGGCGAGCAGGAAGCAGCCGAGCGCCGCGGCCAGGACCTGCTTCGGCGGCGCGACCCCGGAGCCGACGAGCCGCAGCGGTCCGACCCGGTCCTCGTCGGTGCCGCGGACGCCGTCGCTGTAGTCGTTGGAGTAGTTCACGCCGATCTGGAGCACGAGCGCGACGACGGCCGCGAGCAGCGCGCGCCACCAGACGGCCTGGCCCTCGCCGACCGCGACGCCGGTGCCGACGACGACGGGGACGAGGGAGGCGGGCAGGGTGCGGGGCCGCGAACCGGCGACCCAATGGGAGAGCGTGGCCACAGTTACCGCTTGTTCTCGTCGACGACAGGGGGACTCAGGGGTTCGATTCTTCCCGATGCCGGGCGCGGCCGGGACGCAGCCGCAGCGACAGGACCAGCCCGAGGGACAGGATTCCCGCCGTGACCAGCGCGCCGTTGCGGGTCGCGGCGGCGAGGCTCGCGTCCGCGGCGCGCGCGGCGGCGTCCATGCCGGGGGTCTCGTGGAGGTCGCGCGCGTACGTCCCGGCGCTGGTGCGCAGGTCGGCGACGATCGCGTCGCGCGCCGCCGCGGGCGTCCCGGACGCCGCGAGCTCGCCGTCCATCGCGTGCCCGAGGCTCGTCGCGAACACCGTCCCGATCACCGCGATGCCGAGCGCCGCGCCGACCTGCCGGGCGGTGGACTGGGTGCCGGACGCCTGCCCGGCCGCGGCCGCCGGGACGTCCGCGAGCGACACGTTCGTCAGCTGCGCCGACGTCAGCCCGAGGCCCAGCCCGTACAGCAGCATCCAGGGCGCGAGGCCGAACCCGCCGGTGCTCGGGGAGATCGTGAGGGCGAGGCCGAGGACGGCGGCGACCTCCAGCGCCATGCCGATCTGCACCACCCGGTGCGCGCCCCGCTTGTTCGCGAGCCGTCCGGCGTACCCGCCGCTGAGGAACGCGCCCACGGCCAGCGGCAGGATCGCGACGCTGATCTGCAGCGGGTTCGTGCCGTGCACGCCCAGCAGGAACAGCGGCAGGACGAACAGGAGCCCGAGCTCGCCGACGTTGATGAGCGACGACGCGAGGTTGCCGTGCCGGAAGTTCGGGATGCGGAACAGGTCCAGGTCGAGCATGACCGGGCGTCCGGCGGCGGCGCGCGAGCGTTCCAGCACGACGAGCGCCGTCAGCAGCACGATGCCCAGCCCGAGGACGACCGGGACCGGGGACGGGCCCGTCTCCGGCCAGTCGAACCCGGCCATCGAGAACGGCCGGGTGATGCTCCACCAGCCGTAGGTCTGGCCCTCGATGAGCCCGCAGACGAGGGCGCCGAGCCCCAGCGCGGACAGCAGCCCGCCGGCCCAGTCGATCTCCCGCAGCGCGCTTCCGCGGCGCGCGGCGGCGGGACGCGGCCGTGTCTCGGGCATGAGCAGCAGCGCGCCCGCGATGAGGGCGATACCGAGCGGCAGGTTGATCCCGAACGCCCAGCGCCAGCCGCCCCCGGCCGCGACCGCGCCGCCGAGCAGCGGGCCGAGCGCCGCCATCCCGCTGATCAGCGATCCCCAGATGCCGAACGCGACCGCGCGGTCCCGGCCGGTGAACACCGCGTTCACCGTGGACAGCGTCGCGGGCATGATCATGGACGCGCCGACGCCCTGCAGGGCGCGCGCGCCGATCAGCGCCGAACCGTCCCGGGCGAGGGCCCCGCCGACGCTCGCGGCCGCGAACACGCCGACGCCGATCACGAACATCCGGCGGCGTCCGAACAGGTCGCCCGCGCGCCCGAACGGGATGAGCAGCGCCGCGAACACCAGCGAGTACACGGACGTGACCCACGCGGCGTCCGTCGTGGTCAGCCCGAGCCCCCCGACGATGTTCGGGAGCAGCACGCCGACGATCGTGGCGTCCACGACGATCAGCGAGACGCCGAGGCTCATCACCACCATGCCGAGCCAGCGTCGGTGATCGGCGGGCCGCCCCGGCGGGCCGGTGACCGGCTCGGCGACCTGCGCGGAGGCATGCGGCGGCGTCATGGAGGTGGACTTGGGCACGACCTCCAAGATATGGCCGCGGCGCCGATGGCCGTCACCGACCCCTCCCGAACGGCCTCAGTCGCCGCCGGTGATGTCGGTGTGCAGCCGGATCTGCCGGACCGGCTCGCCCATGTCGAGCGTCCGGGCCGTCCCGTCCGGCGCCCAGCCCGCCGAGCCCAGGAACGCCCGGGTCACGTCGTCGCCCTCGAACGCCCAGGTGACCAGCGTCGTGACGCCGTCCTCGCGGAGCGTGTCGACGGTGGCGGCGAGCAGCCGGCTGCCGTGCCCGGCGCGGCCGTGCAGCGGGTCGACCAGCAGCGTGATCAGCTCGGCGGCGGTGCCGGGGTCGTGGTCGGCCTCCTCGGCGGGGCCGTGCGCGGCGAACCCGACGACGAGGTCGGCGGCGACCGCGACGAGGAGCCGGTGCCGCGGGGACGGCGGCGCGGTCACGGCGTCCACCCACCGTTCCCGCCACGCGTCCCGCGCCTCCGGGGAGGTCACCCGGGCGAGGGCCGCGTCGGGCAGCAGGTCCCGGTAGGCCTGCCGCCAGGTCCGCACCTGGACGTCGGCGACGGCGGCGGCGTCGGCGCGGCGGGCCGGCCGCACGCCGACATCGGGCCCGTTGGCAGCCATGGCGTGCTGTGTCCTCTCCTCGGGTGGATCCCCGCCCACCCTAGAGCGGACCGGCCGCGGCGCGGCACGGGCCGCCGGGTTCAGCCCCCGGCGGGCGGTCCGGCGGGCGGTCCGGCGGCCGAGGCGCGGCGGCGGGCGCGGTAGGCGCGGGTCTTGGTCCGGTTGCCGCAGGTGCTCATGTTGCACCAGGCGCGCGACCGGTTCTTGGAGGTGTCGAGGAACGCCCAGAGGCACGTGTCCTCGTGGCAGACCTTGAGGCGCGGCCAGGTGCCGTCGGCGGACGCGTCGGCGATCGCCGCCGCGATCCGCGCGAGTCCGGCGGCGGCCGTCCCGGCCTCGGCGGCCGGACGCAGCACGGGGTGCGGGCCCGAGGCCAGCGTGACCCGCAGGGGGAGCGCGCCGAGGGCGTCCTCCAGTTCGGGGGGAAGGGCGGGCGCGGCGGGTTCTCCGGCCGCGCGGCGGTGGTTGCGGAGCAGGGCCGCGCGCAGCCCCTCCCGCAGGTCGATCGCCGTGCCGAGGTCGCCGTCGGACGCCGCCGTCCCCGCCGGGACCAGGTCGTGCCCGGCGAGCCAGCCGGCGAGGTCGCCGGGCGACGCGAGGCCGTCGGCGCCCGCGTCGATGTCGAGCGTGTTGACGAAGTCCCGCAGCAGCAGCGCGGGGCCCGCGTGCGCGTCGGTCATCTCCCCTCCCGCCGTCCATTCAACACCCTATCCGACGCGACACCACCTTCCGCGGATTGCCGGTTGCACTCCATCGACACCGGCGTTACGGTTTAGGTGGTGTCAATGGATGGAGGACGTCGATGAAGGCGCTGATCGACCTGGCCGGCATGGCCGCGCGTCGCGAGTGGGCGCGGCGGGAACACGCACGGTTGCAGGCGGACATCGTCGAGGCCCGGCTCGCCGCCGCCGGCGCCGGCGCCGGACCGTTCGCGCCGTTCCGCCGCTGGCTGGCGGACGGGGTGTCCGGACGGCTCGGCACGGCGGAGCGGTCCGCGCGGCGCGCGCGTCCCGCTCGTCCCGCCCATCCGGTGCACGCGGCGACGCCCGGCTGCCGCCGGGCCGCCGCCCGCTCGTTCCACGTAGCACGGACCGCAGGAGGAACCCGATGACCGAGAACCCGGCCGGCGCCGCGACGCCGAAGGTGGGCAACCTCGTCCTCGACTGCACGGACCTGGACGCCATGGCGGCGTTCTGGGGCGGGCTGCTCGGCATGAGGGAGACCTCCCGCGACGAGGACTGGCTCGACCTCGAGCCGCTCGAGGGGCACGGCCCGGTGCTGTCGTTCCAGCTCGTCCCCGAGCGCAAGACGATCAAGAACCGGATCCACCTCGACCTGAACGTCCCCGACGTCCACGCGGCGGGGGAGCGGGCGCGGCGGCTCGGCGCGTCCCCGGCGGGGGAGCCGATGGGGAGTCCCGAGGCGCCCTTCCGGGTCTGGCGCGACCCGGAAGGCAACGAGTTCTGCTTCGTGACCGTCCGCTAGCGGATCCGCCGGGCGGGACCCCCGGCCCGGGGTTCCGCCGCGGTCAGTCCTTGACGATCTGGGCGAGCAGCGTGACGACGCCCACCCCGACGCCGATGGGGATGGCGGCCTGGGGGGCGGCGGCGCAGATGCCCGCGGCGACCAGGGCGATGAGGATGATCAGCAGTGCCCGGGTGGTGATCAGCGGGCCGGGGGCGGCGGGGCCGGGCCGCTCCGGCGCGGGCAGGTCCGCCCGCGCCCGCCGGTCCACGGTGGTCCGCCTGCCGGTTCTCGCTCGCATGTCGGCTCGACCTCCATCCCCCGCATCGGGTGTGGTCACCGCATGATTCCCCGGTTGCGAACCTTGCTCGCGTCCGAGGCGGAGCGCGGGCCAAAGCATGATCGATTCATGGCCGGGAGCCGCCCCGGTCATGGGACTCGGCCGTTCCACCGGAGGTGTATGCCTGGACTGCCGGGATCCTCCGGGATCATTGCGGGATGACAGGGACCGTACGGAAAGGCCGGGCGCGGCGCGCGCTGCGCCGGGCGGGCTGGGCGGCGGCGTTCCTGCTCGGCCTGATCCTCCTCGCGCCGGTCGCGGCGTGGGCCTGGTGGCAGCCCGAGCCGAAGGCCCGGGGGACCGCCACCAACGCGCTGTGGGCGCGGCACCAGTGGGTGGGCGAGCCGCACACGGACGCCGAGTACCGGGAGTTCGCGGACCTGCTGAAGGTCAACCGCATCACGGACGTGTACTTCCACGCGGGGCCGTTCGAGGCGGACGGAACGGTACCGCCCGAGAAGTACCGGTACGCGGGCGCGCTGACGACCGCGATGGAGAAGTACGCGCCGGACGTGCGCACCCAGGCGTACCTCGGGCAGATCCGCGTGGTCGACGGCGAGGGGATCATCCAGATCGACGATCCGGGCGTCCGCGCGCGGATCCTGCGCACCGACGAGATCTTCCTCGACCTCGGGTTCGACGGCATCCACTACGACCTCGAGCCGATCTACCCCGACGACCGGGCGTTCCTCGACCTGCTCGACGCGACCCGCGAGCTCACCCGGGAGCGGGACGCGCTGCTCTCGGTCGCCCTGGAGCAGCCGACCCTCGCCGACGCCGCCCAGCCCGTCTACGACGCCCTCCTGCCGAGGAACGGCACCCTGCGCCACCCGGCCCGGCCCACCGAGGACTTCCTGCGCGACGTCGCCGGCAAGGTCGACCAGGTCGCGATCATGACCTACGACGTGTCGCTGCCGACCAGGTCGCTCGCGGGCTGGCACTTCGCGCGGCACACCACCGCCACGCTCGAGCTCATCGGCGACCGGACGACCGTGTTCATCGGCGTCCCCACCTACCGGCCCCCCGTCATGCCGTGGGCGGAGGACCTCGAGGTCGCGCTGCGCGGCGTCCGGCGCGGCATCGACCGGCTCGACCGGCCGCCGGCGCGTCCGTACGGCGTCGGCGTCTACGCCGCGTGGACGACGAGCGCGGACGAATGGGCGCTGTACCGCGCGAGTTGGCTGCCGCCGGAGACAGAGAAGGTTGGCGGATGAGAAACCCCCGGAACCACGTTCCGAAACCTCGGTTTCCCCAGGTAGAAAGGGGCGGGTACAGGCGCTCCGCCGGGGTACTTCCCGGTGCGGCGCGACCGGCCCGAGCGGCGGGCCGGACGGCGGACGGCACGAGGAAGTGGGGACGAGGCCGATGGGCATCCAGCAGACCGCGCGGCACGACGGCGACCGCCTCAGCGAGCTGTCGGCGGAGTTCACCGGGTGGCGGATCGGGCGGGGCGGGTCCGGCCACTGGTGGGCCGTCCGGGGCAACGATCTCGTCCGCACCCCGGACGTCGAGGAGCTGCGCGTCCGGCTGCGCGAGTTCGCGTCCGTCCGTCCGGCCGCCGAAGCCTGACGGACGTGCGGCGGGCGCCGTCCGGCACGGTCCCGGCATGGTCGGGATACGGCCCCGCGACGGTTCCTGCCGCGGTCGCCGCCCCGGGCCGATGTCGGCCATGGGCGTGTTATGTAACCGAGTCCGGAGAGTGGCCGGACCGACCCCGTAACCGAGGCGTCCGCGTGCCACGATGTCGATGGAGCCGCCGCCACGCGTACCCCCGAGCGCGTGGCGGCGGCTTCTCCGCGCCTCGCGGCGGGTGCCCGTTCCACCGCCCGTCATAAAGGGTCAATCCGGGAGGCTTCGCCCTGACGCCGACCTGCGGGTCCAAGGTGAACGGCCGGAGCGGTACCGTTCGTATCATGGCACCCAGCACATCCACCGACGCTCCGTTCGGACGGATGCTGACCGCGATGGTCACCCCGTTCCTGCCGGACGGCGGCGTCGACTACGACGGCGCCGCGCGCCTCGCGACCCACCTGGTCGACGAGCGGCGCCACGACGGCCTGGTCGTCAACGGGACGACCGGCGAGTCGCCGACGACGAGCGACGACGAGAAGCAGAAACTGCTGCGCGCGGTCATCGAGGCGGTCGGCGACCGTGCGGTGATCATCGGCGGCGCTGGGACGAACCACACCGAGCACACCCTGCAACTCGCGCGGCAGGCCGAGACCGCCGGCGCGCACGGGCTCCTCGTGGTCACGCCTTACTACAACAAGCCCCCGCAGGAGGGGCTCATCCGCCATTTCACGGCGGTCGCCGACTCGACGGGCCTGCCGTGCATGCTCTACGACATCCCCGGGCGCGCCGGGGTGCCGATCCAGAACGACACGCTGGTGCAGCTCGCCGAGCACCCGCGGATCATCGCCGTCAAGGACGCCAAGGGCGACCTGTTCGGCGCCTCCCGGGTGATGGCCGAGACCGACCTGGTCTGGTACTCCGGCGACGACGTCCTGAACCTGCCGTGGCTGTCGGTCGGCGCCGCCGGATTCGTCAGCGTGGTCGGCCATGTCGTGGGTACCGAACTGCATGAGATGATCGACGCCCATCTCGCCGGCGAGCACGCGCGGGCTCTGGAGATCCACCGGCGCCTGCTGCCCGTCGTCGCCGCCATCATGACCCGCACGCAGGGCGCCATCGCCGTCAAGGCGGCGTTGAACCTGCTCGGCCTCCCCGGAGGCGGCCCGCTCCGCGCTCCGCTCGTGGAGGCCGGCCCCGAGTTCGTGGCGCAACTGCAAGAAGATCTTGCCAATGGAGGAGTCAAAGTGTCGGAGGTCGCCATCCCGGAGGTCGCCCGGTGAGTCATCCTCACCCGGAGCTCTCCGACCCGCCCGCCCCGCCCGAGAACGGCCTGCGCATCGTCGCGCTGGGCGGTCTGGGGGAGATCGGCCGCAACATGACGGTCTTCGAGTACGGCGGGCGCCTGCTCGTCGTCGACTGCGGCGTGCTGTTCCCCGAGACCGAGCAGCCGGGGATCGACCTGATCCTGCCCGACTTCGAGTACATCCGGGACCGCCTGGACGACATCGAGGCGATCGTGCTGACGCACGGGCACGAGGACCACATCGGCGCCGTCCCGTACCTGCTGCGGGAGCGCCGGGACATCCCCGTGATCGGGTCCAAGCTGACGATGGCGCTGCTGGAGGCCAAGCTCGCCGAGCACCGCATCAAACCGGCCGTGGACGTCGTCGCGGAGAGCGAGCGGCGCACCCTGGGACCGTTCGAATGCGAGTTCCTGGCGGTCAACCATTCGATTCCGGACGCCCTCGCCGTCGCCGTCCGCACGCCCGCCGGGCTCGTCCTGCACACCGGCGACTTCAAGATGGACCAGCTTCCGCTGGACGGGCGGCTCACCGACCTGCCCGGGTTCGCGCGGCTCGGCGCCGAGGGCGTCGACCTGCTGCTGTCGGACTCCACCAACGCCGAGGTCCCCGGGTTCGTCACCAGCGAGCGCAACATCGGCCCGGTCGTCGACGAGGTGTTCCGCACCGCCGAGGGCCGGCTGATCGTCGCGTGTTTCGCGTCGCACGTCCACCGCGTCCAGCAGGTCCTGGACGCCGCCGTCGCCAACGGCCGCCGGGTGTGCTTCGTCGGACGGTCGATGGTGCGGAACATGGGCGTCGCGCGCGAGCTCGGCTACCTGGAGGTCCCCGAGGGGATCATGGTCGAGCAGAAGCAGCTCGACGACATCCCGCCCGACAACCTGGTGCTGGTGTGCACCGGCTCCCAGGGCGAGCCGATGTCGGCGCTGTCGCGGATGGCGAACCGCGACCACCAGATCCGCATCACCGACCGCGACACCGTGGTGCTGGCGTCGTCCCTCATCCCGGGCAACGAGAACGCCGTCAACCGCGTCATCAACGGCCTCACCCGGTGGGGCGCGCGCGTCGTCCACAAGGGCAACGCGCTGGTGCACGTGTCCGGGCACGCCCCCGCGGGCGAGCTGCTGTACGTCCTGAACGTGACGAAGCCGGGCAACTTCATGCCGATCCACGGCGAGTGGCGGCACCTGCGCGCGCACGCGAAGCTCGCGATGCTCACCGGCGTCCCCGAGGACAACGTCGTCATCGCCGAGGACGGCGTCGTCGTCGACCTCGTCGACGGCAACGCGAAGATCGTGGGCGCCGTCCCCGCCGGGTACGTCTACGTGGACGGGCTGTCGGTCGGCGAGGTCACCGAGACGTCCCTGAAGGACCGCCGGATCCTCGGCGAGGAGGGGTTCGTCTCCATCGTCGTCGGCATCGACTCCACCTCCGGCAAGGTGGTGGCCGGGCCGGAGATCCACGCGCGCGGCGCCGGGATCGTCAACGAGGACTTCGAGGACGTCCTCGAACGGCTGGACGAGGTCCTCGCCGACGCGGCCGGCAACGGGGTCAACGACCTGCACCAGATCAACCAGCTCGTCCGCCGCACCGTCGGCAAGTGGGTGAGCGACAAGTACCGCCGCCGTCCGATGATCATCCCGGTGGTCGTCGAGGTGTAGGCCGCGCGGGCGTGCCGCGGACCCCGCCCGGTCCCGCGACACGCCCGCCCGCCGTCCCGGGCCGCCCGGGGATGCTTGGTTACTCTCGTAAGCATGGCCACACGTGCGTCCGGAGAGGCGAAGAGCTCCTCCCGCGCCGGGGGCAGCGCGGCTCGTCGACCCGCTGGGTCGTCCCCCCGGAAGCGACCGAGCGGCAACAGCGGAAGCGGAAAGGGCGGAGGCGGCAAGAGCGGCGGCAAGCCCGCACACGGCAAGGGCGGCTTCAAGCGCGCTCCCGCCGCCAAACCGGACCCGATCCCGCTGGCGATCCTCGGGTTCTTCAAGCTGCTGTTCAAGCTCTGGCAGCTGGCGGCCGTCACCGTCGGCTCGGTGTTCCGCGCGTACGGGAACGGCGCCCGCAACCTCGACCCGGAGCACCGCCGCGACGGGCTCGGGCTCGCGCTGCTCGGTTCCGCGATCGTGGTCGCCTCGGTGACCTGGTTCAGCCCGGACGGCGTCGTCACCGTCGCGCTCGAGAAGGTGATCCGCGGCGGGCTCGGCATCATCGCGATGGGCCTGCCCGTCCTGCTGGGCCTGCTCGCGTGGCGGACGCTGCGCCATCCCGAGCATCACGAGGACACCGGGCGCATCGTCATCGGCATCACGGCACTGGGCGCCGGCGTCCTCGGCATCCTGCACCTGGCCGCGGGCGTCCCGTCCCCGGCCGACGACATGGCGGGCGTCCGCGAGGCGGGCGGCGTGCTCGGCTGGCTCGTCTCGGCGCCGCTGGACACCGCGCTCAGCGGCTGGGTCGCCGTCCCGCTGCTGCTGCTCCTGTCGGGGTTCGGGCTGCTGGTCGTCACCGCGACCCCGATCAACAAGGTCCCCGAGCGGCTCGCCGAGCTGTGGTCGGTCGCCACCCTGCAGGGACGCCCGGAGCCCGAGCCCGCCGACGGCGCCGAGGACGCGGCGGAGGACGCGGCGCAGGACGCGCCCGCGCCGCGGAAGCGCCGCCGCAAGGGCCGCAAGGGCGCCGGCGGCGGCACCGGGAACGAGGAGCCGGAGATCGGGGAGCACTCGCGCCCCTACGACACCCCGCTGCTGGACGACTCCGCCGCGGCCGGTGCGTCCGGGAAGGGCGCCGCCCCGCGCCGCGACCTGGCCGACGACCTGTTCGACCCGGATCCCTTCGGCGCCGACGTCCCGCCGCCCGCGCCGCCCGGCGACGACGGCCCCCACCCGTTCGATCCGGCCGCCGGCGAGACCGCGGCCGCGCCGGAACCGGACGCCCCCGGAGGCGAGCCCGACCGCGAGGTGCCCGACCCGACCCCGGCGCCCCGCGGGTCCGAGCAGCTGCCGCTGTCGTCGTCCGGCGAGATCTACGTCCTGCCGGAGCCGTCGGCGCTGCGGCCCGGCAGCGCGACCAAGCCGCGCACCAAGGCCAACGACACCGTCGTGAACGCGCTCACCGGGGTGCTGGAGCAGTTCGACATCGACGCGCAGGTCACCGGGTTCACCCGCGGCCCGACGATCACCCGGTACGAGATCGAGCTGGGGCCCGCGGTGAAGGTCGAGAAGGTCACCGCGCTCACCAAGAACATCGCGTACGCGGTCAAGAGCGCCGATGTGCGGATCATCTCCCCGATCCCCGGCAAGTCGGCGATCGGGGTGGAGATCCCCAACACCGACAAGGACATCGTCAGCCTCGGCGACGTGCTGCGCGCGCCCGCCGCGACGAACGAGCACCACCCGATGATCGTCGGGTTGGGCAAGGACGTCGAGGGCCGCACGGTCGTGGCGAACCTGGCGAAGATGCCGCACATCCTCATCGCGGGCGCGACCGGAGCCGGCAAGTCGACCTGCATCAACGGGCTCATCACCTCGATCCTGATGCGGGCGACGCCGGACGAGGTCCGGATGATCCTCGTCGACCCCAAGCGGGTCGAGCTGACGATGTACCAGGGCATCCCGCACCTGATCACGCCGATCATCACGAACCCGAAGAAGGCCGCCGAGGCCCTCGAATGGGTCGTGGGGGAGATGGACCGCCGCTACGACGACCTCGCCGCGTCCGGCTACCGGCACATCGACGACTTCAACAAGGCCGTCAAGGCGGGCAAGCTCACGCCGCCGCCCGGCAGCGAGCGCGTCTACACCCCGTACCCGTACATGCTGGTGATCGTCGACGAGCTGGCCGACCTCATGATGGTCGCGCCCCGCGACGTCGAGGACTCGGTCGTCCGCATCACCCAGCTCGCCCGCGCCGCCGGGATCCACCTGGTGCTGGCGACGCAGCGCCCGTCCGTCGACGTCGTCACCGGGCTGATCAAGGCGAACGTCCCGTCCCGGCTGGCGTTCGCGACGTCGTCGCTGTCGGACAGCCGCGTCATCCTCGACCAGCCCGGCGCGGAGAAGCTGGTCGGGCAGGGCGACGCGCTGTTCCTGCCGATGGGCGCGAGCAAGCCCATCCGGATCCAGAACGCCTACGTCTCCGAGAAGGAGATCACCTCGGTCGTCGCCCACTGCAAGGGCCAGATGGAGGCGTCCTACCGCGACGACGTCGGCGACACGGCCAAGCCGAAGAAGGAGATCGACGAGGAGATCGGCGACGACATGGACCTGCTCGTCCAGGCGATCGAGCTCGTCGTGTCGACGCAGTTCGGGTCCACGTCGATGCTGCAGCGCAAGCTGCGCGTCGGGTTCGCGAAGGCGGGCCGGCTGATGGACCTCATGGAGAGCCGCGACATCGTCGGTCCCAGCGAGGGCTCGAAGGCGCGGGACGTGCTGACGAAACCGGACGATCTGCCCGGAGTGCTCGCGGAGATCCGAGGCGGCGGCTGATCAGCATGGACGCGCGGTACGGCGGCGGACGGCGGACGATCATGACGGAATGATGCGAAATCTTGCCCACTTTCGAACGCGTTGCGAGTCGCAGGGCGGGCATGCCCCTTCCTAGACTGGACCCACGAATGTGGGATCGGTCATAGTCGCCCCCGAAGGAGGCTCGCGTGAGCATCGGAGAGACCCTGGCGAATGAGCGACAGCGAGCCGGTCTCTCGGTGACCCAGGTGAGTCTCCAGACGCGGATCCGGGAGACCGTGATCCGCGGGATGGAGGCCGACGACTTCGCGCCCTGCGGCGGCAACTTCTACGCGCGCGGCCACATCCGCAGCGTCTCCCGCGTCATCGGCATCGACCCCGAACCGCTCGTCGCCGAGTTCGACGCGATCCACGGCGGCGCGCCCCAGCCCGTCTCGGCGATCTCCGCGTTCGAGCCCGAGCAGCCCGTGCGGGAGTTCCGTGAGCGCCGTCCGCCGAACTGGAGCGCCGCGATGGCGCTCGCGCTCGCCCTCGTGGTGGTGTACGCGGTCGTCCAGGTCGTCGGCCAGGACGGCGGCGAGCGGCGGACCGCCGCGCCGGTCGCCGGGACGCCCGCCGCGTCCCCGTCCCCGTCGGCGTCGAGCGGCCCGACCAAGAAGAGCGACCCAGTCGCCGCCGCGCCCCGCACGGAGGTGGACGTCCGGGCCACCGCGAACCGCACCGTCTGGCTGAGCGTCCGCGACGGGGACGGCGAGGCGCTGTTCACCGGGATCATGCGCAAGGGCGACCAGAAGCGGTGGACCGCCGACAAGGAGATCGACCTGGTGATCGGCGTCGGCGGCGGCGTCGACCTGACCGTGAACGGCAAGGACCTCGGGGCGCCCGGCGAGGGCGGCGGCGTGCAGCGGCTCAGTTTCGACCGGGACGACCCCGAAGCCGCCTGATCCGGGGCGATACGGTCGGCCCACCGGTCCCCCGGGCCGCCGGGGCCCATTACCTTAGGGGCATGTCCACTCGCCGCAAGGTTTCGCTGATCACGCTCGGTTGCGCCCGGAACGAGGTCGACTCCGAGGAGCTCGCCGCCCGCATCGAGGACGCCGGATGGGACCTGGCGGACGGGGCGGACGGCGCCGACGTCGTGGTCGTCAACACCTGCGGCTTCATCGAGGCGGCGAAGAAGGACTCCATCGACACGCTGCTGGCCGCGCACGACTCCGGCGCGAAGGTCGTCGCGGCCGGGTGCATGGCCGAGCGGTACGGCAGGGAACTCGCCGACGCGCTGCCCGAGGCGGACGCCGTCATCGGGTTCGACGACTACGCCGGCATCGGCGCGCGGCTCGACGACGTCATGGCCGGGCGGGCGCACACCGCGCACACTCCGCGCGACCGCCGCACCCTGCTGCCGATCACCCCGGTGGAGCGCGGCTCGTCCGTGTCCGGCGTCGCGATCCCCGGCCACGGCGACGGACCGGACGACCTGCCGGCGGGCGTCGCGCCCGCGTCGGGCCCCCGGGTGCTGCGGCGCCGCCTCGGCGGCGGCCCGGTCGCCCCGCTGAAACTGGCGTCGGGCTGCGACCGCCGCTGCACGTTCTGCGCGATCCCCGCGTTCCGCGGCGCGTACGTGTCGCGCCCGCCGGAGGAGGTGCTGGAGGAGGCCCGCTGGCTCGCCGCGCACGGCGCCCGCGAGCTCGTCCTGGTCAGCGAGAACTCCACGTCCTACGGCAAGGACCTCGGCGACCTGCGCGCCCTGGAGAAGCTGCTGCCGGGCCTGGCGGCGGTGGACGGCGTCGAGCGGGTCCGCGTCAGCTACCTGCAGCCCGCCGAGACGCGGCCCGGGCTCGTCGAGGCGATCTGCGCCACGCCCGGCGTCGCCCCGTACTTCGACATGTCGTTCCAGCACGCGAGCGGCCCGGTGCTGCGCGCGATGCGCCGGTTCGGCGACCGGGAGCGCTTCCTGGAGCTGCTCCACCAGATCCGCGCGCACGCTCCCGAGGCGGGCGTCCGCTCCAACTTCATCGTCGGGTTCCCCGGCGAGACCGAGGACGACTTCGAGGAGCTCGCCGAGTTCCTGTCGGCGGCGCGGCTGGACGCGATCGGCGTGTTCGGCTACTCCGACGAGGAGGGCACCGAGGCCGCGAACCTGGACGGCAAGGTCGATCCCGACGAGGTCGCGCGGCGCGTCGAGGAGCTGACCGGGCTGGCGGACGAGCTGACCGCGCAGCGCGCCGAGGAGCGGGTCGGCACCGACGTGCGGGTGCTCCTGGAGGAGAAGACACCGGACGGCGCCTTCGAGGGACGGGCCGACCACCAGGCTCCCGAGGTGGACGGCACGGTCCTGGTGCGCGGTGCGGGCCTCGCGCTCGGCGAGATCGTCACCGCCCGCGTCGTCGGCAGCGACGGCGTGGACCTGATCGCGGACGCGGCGGCGCCGTGACGGCCGGGGCGCCCGACCCGGTGGCCGGCGACCGGGAGACGTCCACCGCCAGCGTCTACAACATCGCGAACCTGCTGACCCTGCTCAGGATCGCGCTGGTGCCGCTGTTCGTGTGGCTGCTGTTCCTGGAGGGCACCGGCTGGCGGCTCGCCGCGTTCGCGGTGTTCGCCGCGGCGTCGATCACCGACAAGATCGACGGCGACATCGCGCGCGCCCGCGGCCTGGTCACCGACTTCGGCAAGATCGCCGACCCGATCGCCGACAAGGCGCTGACCGGCGCCGCCCTGGTCAGCCTGTCGCTGCTCGGCGAGCTGTGGTGGTGGGTGACCATCGCCATCATGGCCCGCGAGGTCGGCATCACGCTGCTCCGGTTCGTCGTCATCCGGTACGGGGTCATCCCGGCCAGCAAGGGCGGCAAGCTGAAGACGATGCTGCAGGTCATCGCCATCGGCTTGTTCATCCTGCCGGGGCCGCTCGACCCGATCCGCTGGGCGGCGATGGCCGCCGCCCTCGCCGTCACCCTGGTCACCGGCGCCGACTACGTCGTCCAGGCGTGGCGCCTGCGGCGCTCCCGGGACGGTGCGCGCGGGGGGCGGGCGCGCGAGGAGGGCGCATGACGGCGGACGGGTTCACCTACCCCGAGGTGGGGGCCACGCGCGACGGCCGCCGGCCGGAGGGCTACCGGTACCTGCGGGAGCGGACGCGCGTCGGCGCGGGCCCGGAGGCGCTGCGGGCCGCGGTGGACGCCGTCCTGGACCTCCGGATGCACCGTGCGCTGCCCGTCCGGGTGACCGCGTCGGGGCCGCGGGCAGAGCCGGGGGTCGACGTCGAGGTCACCGTGGGCGTGGGGCCGCTGCGGCTGCGGGCGCCCTGCCGGGTGGTGTGGACCCGCCGGGACGAGCGCGGCGGCGGTTTCGGGTACGGGACGCTGGCCGGGCATGCGATGTCCGGTGAGGAATCGTTCGCCGTGGACATCGACGACGACGGCGCCGTGTGGCTGACCGTCACCTCGTTCAGCCGGCCCGCGACGGCCGCGGGGCGGCTCGCGGGCCCGTTCGGCCCGCTGTTCCAGCGGCTCTACGCGCGCGGATGCGGCATCGTCCTGCGCCGGCTCGTCCGGCGCGGGCCCGCCCGCCCCTGAACGGAGCGGGCCGCGGGACCACGCCCACCCCGGTCGTGGTCCCGCGGCCCCGTTCACGGTGCCCCGCGCTCACAATTATCCCTGTGATTCGGGGTGCTGCGCGAATCGGACGGGTGAGTTTTGACTCACAATATGACGCTCACTTCTGCCTAATGTGGGACGCGGGCGCGTTGTGCGCGTGCCGATATGCGGTCGAGGTGCGCTCCAAGTCACACACGACGTGCATGTATGACGAACGGGTGAACGCAATGTGCACCCGATGGTTTTGTCGGGCGAGGAATAAGCGACCGCGTCCGCGAGTCGGTTTTCGTGTCGAACATACACTTCGTCCGGATTCGGCCGCCGGTCCGGCGGGCCCCGGCCGCCCGGCCGGGACGCCCCGGCGGCGTCGGGGCGTCGGCGGGCGGCGGTAGATTCGGACACCTGACCGGGAGGGGACGGGATGCGCGTCGAGCTGCTCACCGTCGGGGACGAACTGCTCCTCGGCGACACGATCAACGGCAATGCCGCGTGGCTGGGACGGCGGCTCGCCGACCACGGCGTGGACGTCACCCGCAGCGTCGTCGTCGGCGACGAGACGGACGTGATCGTCGAGGCGGTGACGGCCGCGCTCGGCCGGGCCGACGCGGTGATCACTACCGGCGGGCTCGGGCCCACCTACGACGACCTGACGCGGGACGCGCTGGCCGCGGCGGCGGGCGTCCCGCTCGTCCGCGACCCGGAGCTGGAGCGGCGGCTGCGGGAGCGGGCCGCGGCGGCCGGGCGCGAGGTCCGGGAGATGGCGCTGCGCATGGCGGACGTCCCGCAGGGCGCGGGGCTGCTGCGGAACTCGTCCGGGTCGGCGCCGGGGCTGCGCGTCGAACTGCCCGGCGGTGTCGTGTACGCGCTGCCCGGCGTCCCGTTCGAGATGCGCACGATCATGGACGAGGTGGTCCTGCCCGAGCTGGCCGGCCCGCCCGAGGTCGCCCGCCGCACCCTGCGGACCGCCGGCCTGTGGGAGTCGGTGCTGGCGGTGCGGCTCGCCGAGATCGAGGCCATGGACGGCGTCCGGCTCGCCTACCTGCCCCAGCCGGCGGAGGTGCGGGTCCGCGTCACCGTCGCCGGCGCCGGCACGGACGTGTGGGACCGCCTCGGCCACGTCGAGAAGCGGATCCGTGAACTGCTCGGCTCCGCCGTCTACGGGGTGGAGGACGAGACGCTCGACCGCGTCGTGCACCGGCTGCTGACGCAGCGCTCCGCCACGGCCGCGGCCGCCGAGTCGCTGACCGGCGGGCAGATCGGCGCGGAGCTGACCGCGATGCCCGGCTCGTCGACGACGTTCGCGGGCGGCGTCGTCGCGTACTCGACCGACCTCAAGCGCGACCTGCTCGGCGTCCCCGGAGACCTGCTCGCCGAGCACGGCGCCGTCCACCCGGACGTCGCGGCGGCGATGGCGGAGGGCGTCCGGGACCGGCTCGGCGCGACCTACGGGATCGCGGTGACCGGTGTGGCCGGACCGGAGCGGCAGGACGGCCACGCCGTGGGAACGGTCTATATCGGTGTGGCCGGACCCGGAAATACGCGCATCGTGACCCAACCGAAACTGCCCGTGCCCGGCCCCGGCCCGGAGACCCGCGACGTCATCCGCAGGATGACCGTCGTTCACGCGCTTGACCAGCTCAGACGGGCTCTGCTGGGGCTCGCCGCGGACCCCGCGGCCGAGCTCGCCCGGGATGATCGGGAAGAGTCGGGCTGATTACAGCGTTACGTTTCGAGCGAACACGAAATCAACGGTCTGCCATGGCCGCCGTCAAGCCAGGTACGGTGGAAGTGGCAGATGGTCCGAACTGAGGGAGGGAGCGAGACGATGGTCCTGCTTCGCCAGCTGCTCGGTGACGTACTGCGGCAGCTGCGGCTGCGCCAGGGACGCACCCTCCGTGAAGTGTCCGCGGCGGCACGGGTTTCCCTCGGCTATCTCTCCGAGGTGGAACGAGGGCAGAAGGAGGCCTCCTCGGAGCTGCTCTCCTCGATCTGCAAGGCGCTCGGGGTGCCGCTGTCGCACGTGCTGAGGGACGTCGCGGATCAGCTCGCCCTCGCCGAGCTGCAGCACGAGCCCGTCATGGCGGGTGCGCCCGAGCACGAGCGCATCACCGCGGAGAGCATTCCGGAGACCCCGGAGGAGATCACCGGCGAACTCCGCGCCGACATGGTCGCCGCCTGACCGGCGGTCCCGCCCGCCGGCGGGTGCGGGGGCCCCGGCCCCTGCGGTGCGCCCGGCCCTGCCGCGGCGCGGCGGAACGGAGGCCGCGCGGGCATGCGGCGCCGCTGCGGCCTGGTGCGGGGGCGGGGCCCATTGTGATGCCCCCGGTCGGCGGGCCGCGCCCGCCGCCGTCGTCCCACCGGCGGCCCGGGCCGCGGATGTGCCCGGCCTCACGGTTGGACGCGGCATAGCCGGGGATCCTTTCCCGTTGTAACGGATAACCGTAACGACGCGGAAGGAGCCCACAATGGCGGCGGTCAAGAGCCCGCTCACCGAATCGGCCCAGAAGGTCGCGGGGAACGCATTGCAGGGCGCCCTCGTCGACCTCATCGATCTGGCGCTGCTCGCCAAGCAGGCGCACTGGAACCTGACCGGTCGCAACTTCAAGGTCGTGCACGAGCACCTGGACGAGGTCGTCGACCTCGCCCGGCAGGGTCAGGACGACGTCGCGGAGCGCGCCGTGGCGATCGGCGTGAACCCCGACGGCCGCGCCCGCACGGTCGCCGACCGCACCGAACTGCCGCAGCTCGAGGCCGGCTACCTCGCCGACGACAAGGTCGTCAGCGCGATCACCGACGTGCTCGCCCAGATCATCGGCCGTTTCCGGGAGCGCATCGCGGAGACCGACGAGCCGGACCCGGTCACCCAGGACCTGCTCATCGGCATCACCCACGAGCTGGAGAAGCAGCACTGGATGTTCCAGGCGCAGACCTGATCCCGGTTCCCTGATCCCCCGACTCCGCCCCCGGCGCGCCGCCGCGATCCAGGCGCCCGGGCGGGCGTGAACACCGAGACCCCGGTCCGGACGGACCGGGGTCTCGGTGTTCCCCGGAACGCCCGGGCGGGCGCCGGCGTCCATGAGACATGGGTGCTGTGGGGAAAGGCGCGTGCCTCGGCGCGCTCGTGGCGGGAGCGCTGGTCGCGGCGGCGTGCGACACGCCCGTCGCGTGCCCGGCGATCGGGTCGCCGCCGGGGGTGAGCGTGGACGTGCGGCCGCCGGACGCGGAGCGCGCCGCGTCGGCGTCGCTGCGAGTGTGCTGGGACGGCGCCTGCACGACGTCGGAGGTCGCGCTCCGGCCGTCCGCCGCCGCCGTGCCGATGGGGTGCGGCGGGGACGGACCCGACGCCGTGTGCGGCGCCTCCGCCTCGCCGGACGGCGGCATGACCGGGTTCGCGCAGGTGGAGGGGCTCCCGGAGGCGCCCGTCGAGGTCGAGTTCGCGCTGCTGGACGACGGCGGCGACGCGGTGCTCGCGCGGCGGGTGCGGGCGACGCCGGAGGCGACGCGTCCCGGCGGGCCCGAATGCGGGGAGGGCGGCCCGCAGGCGCGGCTGGTCGTGGCGGGCGGGCGGGTCACCGCCGGCTGAGCCGCTCCAGGACGGTCTCGGCGAACTCGACGGCGAGGGGGCTCAGCGCGTCCCAGTCGCGGGCGGCCCACCCGGCGGTGAGCGGCGGCAGGTCCGGGATCGGGATCAGCCGGACGTCGCCGGAGCCGTCGCCCCAGCCGGGCAGCGCGGGGAGGATCGCGTGGCCGAGCCCGAGTTCGGCGAGCAGCAGCGCGGTGTCCCAGTCGGCGACGCTCGTCGTGGACGCCAGCCGCAGCCCGTGGCGCTCCAGGTGCGTCTTCAGGTGCACGCGGGAGGTCGAATGCTCGGGCAGTTCGATGTGCCGGATCTCCGCGAGGTCGGTGAGCGCGACGGACGCCCGGGACGCGAGGGGGTCGTCGTTGCGGACCGCCAGCGTCCACGGGAGTTCGCATGACGCGCGCTGTTCGACGCCGCCGAGCGGCGGGCCGATCGTCACCCACGCGAGGTCGGCGGCGTGCGAGCGGACGGCCTCGAGGCAGCGGCGGCTCGATCCGGCGGTCTCGAACTGCAGGGCGACCTCGGGATGGCGGGCGCGGAACGCCGCGACGCCGCCCGCCATGAAGTGCCGGACGGTCGTGGCACCGGTCGCGACCCGCACGGTCCCGCCGACGCCGCGGCGCAGGTCGTCCAGGAGGCGCAGGGCCCCGTCGAGGCCGGCCAGGCCGTCGGCGGCGGCCCGCCGCAGGACGCCGCCCGCGCGGGTGGGGACGACGCCGCGGGGCCGCCGCTCCAGCAGCACCAGGCCCGTCTCCCGTTCCAGGCGCTTGACGTGCTGGCTCACCGCGGACTGGCTGCACGCCAGGTCGCGGGCCACGGCGCTGAGGTTGCCCGCCTCGCAGACGGCGACGAAGACGCGCAGATCGTCCAGAGTCATGTGCTCCAAGCTAGCCCTTGGAGGAGGCTAAGGAAATCTGAGAATTGACTTGGGTATGAGCCGGTTCGATGATGAGTCCCGCGGGCGCAGGATCCGGCGACCCGCAGGCGGCGACTCGCCCGGCGTCCCGGGGTGCCGGGCGGGCGCCGACCGCCGGACACGGGGCGGGCGGCCCGGAACGGCCCCGGTCACGGCGGCGCGGGCTGGCAGCGCGGGCACCAGAAGGTCACGCGCTCACCGACGTCGGACGCCTGCCCGGCGCGGCGGACCGGGGTGCCGCAGCGGCGGCAGGGCCGGCCCGCCCGCCCGTAGACCCAGTGCTCGTGGCCGCGCCGCAGGTCGCCGGTCGTGACGTGGCCGTGGCGGTCCTTGTTGGCGTCCAGCAGCCGATGGGCGAGCTCCACGAGCCCGGGCAGGTCGGGAACGTCCCCGACGGGCGTCCACGGGTTCGCGCCGCGCAGGAACAGGACCTCCGCCTTGTAGACGTTGCCGATGCCGGCCACCAGCGTCTGGTCGAGAACGGCCTCGCCGACGGCGCGTCCGGGGCGGGCCGCGAGCCGCGCGACCGCCTCGGCCGCGAGCCCGGGCCCCCACGCGGGGTCGAGCAGATCGGGGCCGAGGTGCCCGACGGCGCCGTCCTCGTCCGCGGTGCGCAGCAGCTCCACCAGGCCGAGCGAGCTGCCGACCGCCTGCCACCGCGCGTTGGCGAGCACCAGCCGCACCCGGTGGTCGCGGGGGACCGGCCCCGCGCGCCGCACCTGCCAGCGTCCCTCCATCAGCAGGTGCGTGTGGACGGTGACGCCGCCCTCCACCCGGATCAGCAGGTGCTTGCCGCGCGACACGACCTCGTTGACCGTCCGGCCGCGCAGATCGGCGGTGGCGAGCCGGGGGACGCGGAAGTCCGAACGCGTCAGCGGCCGCCCGGCGAGCGCCTCGTGCAGCCGCCGGGCCGCGAGCCGGACGACGTCCCCCTCCGGCACGTCACCCTCCCGGTACTAGATGAGGGAGCCGCTCTCCCAGGCGGACGGGTCCTCGGTGAGGACGCGGACGGAGTCGGGCAGCTCGCCCTCGGCGATGTGCGCCAGGTTGACCCGCTCGAGGATGGCGCGCTCGCTCGCGCGCAGCGCGATCCACACCTCCTGCAGGGAACGCGCCGGACCCTCGTACCCGACGTGCTCGGGGCGCTCGCCGCGCACGCCCAGCAGCGGCCCGTCGATCGCCCGGATGATGTCGGCCAGCGAGATCCGCTCGGCGGGCCGGGCCAGCCAGTAGCCGCCCTCGGGGCCGCGCTGGCTCCGGACGAGCCCGGAACGGCGGAGCTGGCCGAGGATGTTCTCCAGGAACTTGGGCGGGATCTGCTGGGCCTCGGCGAGCTGGACCGCGGTCACGGGATGACTCCCGGCCACCGCCAGCTCCGCGGCGGCACGCAGCGCGTAGTCGACCCGGGCGGACAATCGCATGTACGCATTATCCCTTGCGATCGGACTGGTCGGGCGCCCGCCGCGCGCCCGCCGCGCAACGCGGGCGTGGCGCGTCCGCCGGAACCGGGCCGTTCATCCGGCGGACGCGCCACGGGTGGAGCCCCTCGGGAGCCGCGCCCGGCGCCCGAGGGGGCAGGTCAGGCCGTCCCGCCGGGGGCGGGGACGAGCCCGAGCAGTTCGGCGGCCGCCTGCGCGTTGGCGGCGGCGGCGCCGTAGGTCGCCAGGTAGACGGCCGAACCCGGCCGCCAGACCGGCAGGCCCATCTCGACGACGACGGTGTCGGGACGCGCGGTCAGCAGCGCGGTCGTCAGGGACCGCTGGGCCGCGTGCCGGTGCGCGTCCCGCAGGACGACGACGAGGCCGCGTCCCTTGGCACGGTCCAGGACACGGTCCGCGTCCCCGTCCGTCCCGTCCGTCCGGACGGCGTCGGGCGCCCACGGGTGCAGGCCCCAGGGCGTCGGGCCGACCGCGATGTTGCCGGACGACTCGACCTCGACGACCAGCGGCGGCGTCCCGTTCCATCCCGGGAGCGCTCCCGTGACCCGCACGGCGCGGCGCGCGCCCTCCAGCCCGGCGTCCCGGTCGGGCGACGCGGCGGCCTCGCCGGAGAGCCACCGGCGGAGGGCGTCGGTGCGGTCGGCGGCGTCCTGCAGCCGGTGCGGCGACAGCCGCCCGTCCCGCACCGCCGCCTCGACGGCCGCGAGCGTCGCGCGCAGCGTGTCGGCGTGCTCGTTCGGTCCGAGGCACAGCAGGTCGGCGCCCGCGATGAGGGCCCGCACGGACGCCTCGGGGATGCCGATCGCGCCGCTCGCCCCCCGCATGTCGAGCGCGTCGGTGACGATCACGCCGCCGTAGCCGAGCCGCTCGCGCAGCAGCCCGGTGATCGCGGCGTGGGACAGCGTGGCGGGCAGGCCCTCGGTGACCGTCGGCACGTTGAGGTGCCCGGTCATCACCGCGCGGGCGCCGGCGTCGATCGCCGCCCGGAACGGGACCAGCTCGCGGCGGTCCAGCAGCGCCAGGTCGGCGTCCACGAGCGGGATCGTCAGATGGGAGTCGACGACGGTCGCGCCGTGCCCGGGGAAGTGCTTGGCGCACGCGGCGACGCCCGCCTCCTGCGTCCCGGCGACGGCCGCGGCGGCGTGCCGCGCGACCAGCGCGGCGTCGGACCCGAACGAGCGGGTGCCGATCACCGGGTTGTCGTCGGCGGTGTTGACGTCCACGGACGGCGCGAAGTTGAGGTTGACGCCGACCTCGGCCAGTTCGGCGCCCATCGACCGGTAGATCCGGCGGGTCAGCTCCGGGTCGTCGACGGCGCCGAGCGCGGCGTTGCCCGGGTAGGGGCTGCCGGTGGCGTGCCCGCCGAGCCGGGTGACGTCGCCGCCCTCCTCGTCGATGCTGACCAGGGGGGCGCCGGCCCCCCGCATCCGTTCGGTGAGCGCGGCCAGCGACTCGGGGCTCGGCACGTTGCCGGTGAGGGCGAACAGGGTGACCCCGCCGAGTCCCCGCTCCAGCTCGTCCAGCAGCCAGCCCGGCGCGGTGGCCCCGGGGAAGGACGGGGACAGCGCCGTGCGGGCGAGCCGGGTGATCTCCCCGGTGGTGGCGATGTCGTCGGTCGTCACCCCTTCACCGCCCCGGCGGTCAGCCCGGTCACCATGCGGCGCTGGACGATCAGGAAAAAGATGATGACGGGAATCGTGAGCAGCGTCGACGCCGCCATGATGGGCCCCCAGGAGTTGCCGCTGCGGCCGAAGAAGAACTGCAGCATGATCGGCAGGGTGTACTTGTCCTGGTCGTCCAGGAAAGTGAAAGCGAAGATGAACTCGTTCCACGCGGTGATGAACGAGAAGATGCTGGTCGCGACCAGGCCGGGCGCGACGAGCGGGAGCATGACGGTGAAGAACGTCCGGATCGGCCCGGCGCCGTCGATGGCCGCGGCCTCCTCCAGCTCGCGCGGCACCGCCGCGACGAAGCCGCGCAGCATCCAGATCGCGAACGGCACCGCGAACCCGATGTAGACGACCAGCAGGCCCCACATGCTGTTCAGCATGTTGAGCTGCTTGAGGTCCAGGAACAGCGGGATGACCAGGGCCTCCAGCGGGACCATCTGGACGATCAGCAGCATCACCAGGAAGGTCGTGCGGAACCGGAAGCGGAACCGCGCGACGGCGGTGGCGGCCAGCAGCGCCAGCAGCCCCGACACCAGGACGGTGCCGAGCGCGAGGAGCGCGCTGTTGGAGAAGTACTTCCAGAACGACACCTCGGCGACCGAGCCGTTGACGATGACGTCGAAGTGCTCCAGCGTCGGGTCGGTCGGCAGCGGCTTCGGCGTCGAGCTGAAGATGTCCCCGTTCGGCTTGAACGCGGTGGACGCCATCCAGAACACGGGGAAGACGGCCAGGACGAACACCACGACGCCGATGCCGTTCCAGGTGATCTTCGAGAAGAGCTTCCTGCGGCCGGGCTTGCCGCCGTGCGCGGGAGCCCCCGCGGCCCCGCGCTTCCGGACGGCCGGGGCGTTGAGCGAAGCGGTCATCGTGTCTCCCCCTGACGCACCATGACCCGCACGTAGAGGGCCGTGACGACGAGCAGGATCAGCGTGAGCACCAGGGCGATCGCCGACCCGTCGCCGAGCTTCGGATTCATCGAGCCGAACGCCTCCGAGTACGCGTACAGCGAGAGGTTGAAGGCGTCCCGGTTGGCCATCCCGGCCATGATGAACAGCTGGGTGAACACCTTGAAGTCCCAGATGATCGACATGACCAGCACGACCAGGAAGATCGGCTTGAGCATCGGGTAGGTGATGCTCCAGAACGTCCGCCACGGGCCGGAGCCGTCGACGCGCGCGGCCTCGTACAGTTCGCGCGGGACGCTCTTGAGCCCGGCCAGCACGGACACGGCCACGAACGGGCACGCCTGCCACACCACGCAGATCGTGAGGACGGTGTAGGTGGGCAGCGGCTTGGAGAACCAGTTGTAGCCGAGCCAGTCGCCGCCGACGAGGAAGTCGGGGAGCAGGTCCAGCGTCCAGTTGACCAGGCCGCCGGTCGTGCCGAACAGCCAGGTGAAGATGATCGCCGCGGTGACCGGCGGGGTCGCCCAGGCGACCATCACGCCGCCCGCGACGAGGTTCGACATCTTCTTGCCGAGCTTGTTGAGCAGGAGCCCCACCAGGGTCCCGATCACCATGGTGAGCGACACCGCCACGACGGCGAACAGCACCGTGTGCCGGAAGGTAGTCCAGAAGAACGGGTCTCCGAGGACGTCTTTGAAGTTCTGGAGGCCGACCGATTCGGCCGGCTCGCCGCGCAGCTGGCGGTTGCCGACCTTCTGGAACGACATGATCCCGATCTGGATCATCGGCCAGAACATCAGCAGGGCGATCACGACCACGGTGGGCGCGATCAGCAGGTACGGCCCGAGGCGGGGCCGGCGGCGCGGGCGCGTGCGGCCGGCGGATCTGCGGCCGGGCGGTTTGCGCACCGCGGGAGCGGTGTCGAGCATGGTCGGTTCCGTTCAGGAGGGACGGGCGGCCGTGTGTCTTCCGGAGGGACCCCCGCGCGCACGCGCGGACGGGCGCGTCCGGATCGCGGCCCCCCGCCGCCGCGCCGGGCGCGCGGCGGCGGGGAGCCACGGTGTCACGGGTTGAGCAGCGTGTTCGCCTGCTCGTTGGCCTTCTTCATCTCCGCCGCGGCGTCGCCGCCCTGCATGATCGCCTTCAGGGTGTTCGGCAGCACCTTCTTGGCCTGCTCGAACTCGGCCCAGCCGGCGGTCATCGGCGGGAACTTGGTGTTCTTGGCGATGTCGGTGAAGACGGCGAGCTTGGGGTCGGAGAACGACACGTCCGAGCGCATGGACGAGAATCCGCTGTAGTCGGCCCACGCCTTGGCGTTCTTCGCGTTGTTCAGGACCTTGATGTAGTCGAAGGAGACCTTCTCGTTCGCGGTGTCGCGCCAGACGGCGACGTCCGAACCGCCCGCCATGACCGGGGCGTTGCCGCCCGTCTTGGCCGGGATCGGGAAGACGGCCCACTGGTCGGCGTTGTCGGGCGCGATCTCCTTGAGCTGCTTCAGCGCCCAGCTCCCGTCGAAGTACATGCCCAGCTTGCCGAGCGCGAAGTCGCGCTGCGGGCCCTCCAGCTCGTTCTTGCCGACGTACTTACCGGAGTCGTCGAGACCCGCGTAGTACCCGGCGGCCTCGATCGCCTGCGGCTGGTCGAGCTTGCCGGCCCACTTGTCGCCCTCCTTGACCGCGACCTCGCCGCCGTTGCCCCAGATGAAGCTGATGATCGCGTTGGTGTGGTCGCTCGCGACGCCGATGCCGGGGACGTCCTTCTCCGACTCGATCTTCTTCGCGGCGTCGGACAGCTCGGCCCAGTTCTTGGGCGGAGCGATCTTCAGCTCCTCGAACCAGTCCGTCCGGTACCAGACGCCCCGGACGCCGCCGTACCACGGCACCGCGTAGGTCTTGCCGCCGGACTGGTCGTTCTCCAGCGCGGTCTTGTTCAGGGTCTTGGCGTCGGCCCAGTCGTCGACCAGGTCGGTGATGTCGGCGAGGTTGCCCTGCTCGATGTGGGACTGGACGTCGGTGTTGCCGAGCTCGGTGACGTCCGGGCCCTCGCCGCTCGCCGCGGCCTTCTGGAACTGCGTGGCGACCTGCGGCCACGGCACGTACTTGATCTTGACGTCGGTGTCCGGGTGGGTCTTGCGGAACTCGGTCTCGACGTCGTCCAGGAACTTGGTCTGCTCGGGCGTGCCCTCGCCCATCATCCAGACCTCGAGTTCGGCCGGGGCCTTGTCGCTCCCGCCGTCGCCGCCGTCGCCGCCGCAGGCCGACGCGGCCAGGGCGATCGCGGCCGCCGCGGCCGCCATCTTGATGTACTTCACTGGGGGATCCTTTCCGGCATCGCCTCGCGCGGCCTTGTGGCCTGCGGTGTGAGCCGGGCACCCGGACCCTTTAAGGTCCGGTCATGCCCCGCTCGCAGTCGCATGGTTCGCGGGCGCCCTGCTCGCCGCTCGGCGCTCTGCGCGCGTCCACCGGTCCCGGGTAGGGGCCGATCGGCGCATGCGTAAACTAACAAGAAACTTTCCTAAACAAAACCGCCCGTTAGCGGATTGAGACATCGAGGGGTGCCAAGGATGGCCAGACGCCCGGGAACGCCGCGGCTGCTGCGTGAGCTGAACGATCGCGCGGCGCTGGACCTGCTCGTGGAGCAGGGGCCGCTGACCCGCGCGCAGATCGGCGAGCACACCGGGCTGTCGAAGGTCACCGCCTCCCAACTGCTGTCCAGGCTCGAGGAGCGGGGGCTGGTGGCGGTGGTCGGGGAGCAGGCCGGAGGGCGCGGCCCGAACGCCGCCCTGTACGCCGTGGTGCCGTCGAGCGCCTATGTCGCGGGCCTCGAGGTGGGCCCGGACGGGGTCACCGCGGGCGTCGCCGACATCACCGGCCGGATGGTCGCCCAGGTTACCGTCGATCCGAACGGAGCGGACGATCCGGTCAAAACCGTACATAGTGCTGTAGTGAAGGCGTGCCGGTCGGCGAAGGTCGCGGTCGGACGGCTGAAGGCGTTCGTCATCGGCACCCCCGGCGTCGTCGACCCCCGCTCCGGCGACGTCCGGTTCTCCTTCGACCTGCCGTCCTGGCACGAGGGCGTCCTCGCGGCGCTGCGCACCGACCTGCGCCGCCCGGTGACGATCGAGAACGACGTCAACCTCGCCGCGCTGGCCGAGCGCGCGTACGGCGCCGCGCGCGACGCGGACGATTTCGCGCTCATGTGGTTCGACCGCGGCATCGGCCTGTCGGTGATGCTGGGCGGTCGGCTGATCCGCGGCCGGTCCGGCGGCGCGGGGGAGATCGGCTACCTGCCCGTCCCCGGGGCGCCGCTCCCGCTCGGCGCGGCCCGCCGCCCGCGGGACGAGGGCGTCACCGAGTCGACGACCTGGGGGATCCCGGCCCTCGCCGGCGGGTACGGCTCGCTCGTCGGCGCGGACGCCGTCCGCGCGCTGGCCCACGCGCACGGCCTCACCGAGCCGACCGCCGTCGAGTGCGTGCGCGCCGCGGCGGCCGACGAGGACCGCGGCGGCGCGTTCCTGGACGAGCTGGCCGACCGCATCTCCTACGGCGTCACCTCGGTCAACATCGTGCTGGACCCGGGCCTGGTCGTCCTGTCCGGGCATCTGGGGCACGCGGGCGGGGCGCCGCTGGCCGCGCGCATCGAGCGGGCCGTGGGCCGGCTCAGCCCGACGAGTCCGGTGGTCGCGGTGACCGAGGTGGAGGGCGACCCGGTGCTGCGCGGCGCCGTGCACGCCGCCCTGGAGCAGGCCCGCGACGACGTGTTCTCCGCCCCCGCGGAGGACTGAGCGGAGGACCGAGGGGACGGGACCGCCCCGGAAGCGCCGACGCCCCCGCCGGACGGACCGGCGGGGGCGTTCCGTGCTTCGCCGCTTCGGCGGCCCGGTGCGGCTACTTGTCCGCGGTGGACGGCGCGTCGGGCGCCTCGTCGTGGCGCCGCGGATCGTTCAGCGCGCGGTCGATGACGGTCTGGCTGATGATCTGGCGCTTGCGCCGCTGCGCGGCGGCCCACCGTGCGGTAGGTGTCATGCTGTTCCCCGTTCCGCGGCGAGCCCTTCCCCGACTCCCCGCAACCCCGTACCCCTTCATCATCCCAGAGAAAGGGCCCCGGGGTATCCGCCGCAAGGAGGAATCCGCAATCAGACTTCCCGCGTAGGCGGGGTCCGGCGGGAAAGGATCGCGTCGGCCGCGGTGCGCGCGATCGCCGCCGCGTCCCGCACGCCGCCGACGCTGTGGGCGATGTTCGCGCCCTCGTGGACGATCGCGAGCTGGTCGGCGAGCGTGCCGGTGGCGTCCTCCCCGGGGAGGGCCCGGACGAGCCGGGCGTACAGCTCGCGGGTCCACGCCTTCTGCTCGGCGGCCAGCCCGTGCACGGGATGGGACGCGTCGGGCAGCTCGGCGCACGCGTTGACCATCGAGCAGCCGCGTCCCGACCCGCCGGCGAGCCACTCGCCGAGCGCGTCGAACGAGGCGAGCACGCGCTCGCGCGGGTCGGCGACCGCCGCGAGCCGCTCTTCCATGAACGCGCGCCAGCGCTCGTCCCGGGCGCGCAGGTACGCCATGACCAGCGCGTCCTTCGAGCCGAACCGGTCGTAGACGGTCTTCTTCGTGACCCCGGCCTCGGCGGCGACGAGTTCCATCCCGACGCTCGTGATGCCGCGTTCGTAGAACAGCTCGCTCGCGACCTCCAGGACCCGGCGGGCGGCGGGGGTCAGCGGACGGTCCGTGTCGGTGGCGGGCATCGTGTGGCTCCTTCGGTCGGTGTGCACCACGAGTATACCCACCGGTATGGGTAGTGTGTAGGTATACCGGTATGTATACCTAGGGAGGAACGGATGACCCCGCGCCGCACGGACGCCCTGCTCGGCGCCGGTTTCGTCGTCCTGTGGAGCTCCGGCTTCATCGGCGCCGAACTCGGCGCGGCGAGCGCGCCCGCGAGCACCCTGCTCGCCTGGCGGTTCATCGTCGCGGTGGCACTGCTCGCCGTGTGGGCGGCATGGCGGCGCCCCCGCATACCCGCGCGCGAACTCGCCCTGCACGCGCTCATCGGCACGCTCGGGCAGGTCGGCTATCTCTACGGCGTCTTCCAGGCCGCCCAGGTGGGCGTCGACGCGGGCGTCAGCAGCCTGATCGCCGCCCTGCAGCCGCTCGTCGCCGTCGCCCTCGCCGCCCCGCTGCTCGGCGAGCCGATCGGCCGGTGGCAGCTCGCCGGTTTCGTCGGCGGGCTCGCCGGAGTCGGGCTGGTGGTCGGCGGCGAACTGCGCGGCGGCGTCCCCGCCTGGGCGTACCTGCTCCCGTTCGGGGCGATGCTCAGCCTCGTCGCCGCGACCCTGCTCGAACGCCGCACCCGCCCGAAGGCGGGGATCATGGAGGCGCTGGCGGTCCAGGCCGCCGTGAGCGCCGTGCTGTTCTCCGGGCTCGCGGCCGCCGACGGCGCGCTCGTCCCGCCCGCGGAGCCGGGCTTCTGGGCGGCCATCGCGGTGCTGGTGCTCCTGGCGATGTTCGGCGGATACGGCCTGTACTGGATCAACGTCCGCAGGACGGGCGTCGCCCGGGTGTCCGCGCTGCTCTACCTGACACCGCCCACCACCATGATCTGGGGCTGGGCGATGTTCGGCAGCACGCTCCCGCCGCTGTCGCTGCTGGGCGTGCTGGTGTGCGCCGTCGCGGTCGCCGTCGCGCTGCGCGCGGCGCCGGACGCCCGTCAGGCGCGCAGCCGCAGGCCCTTCGGCGTCGGATGGAAGCCCGCCGACTCCAGCGCGGCGGCGAGCGGCGACCCGGCGATCGCGGCGCCGTCCGCGCGCTCCACGGTGAGCTTGCCGAGCGCGCCCTCCCGGACGGCGAGGGCCAGCGCGTCCACCGCGGGCTGCAGGACGCCGGAGTCGTCGTCCCAGGTCAGCAGCGTGCGGCCGCCGCGCTCCACGTAGAGGACCAGCCGGCCCTCGACCAGCACGACCAGCGCCCCGGCCTTGCGGCCCGGCTTGTGCCCGCTGATCGCCTCGTCGGCGCGCGCCGGCCACGGCAGGGCGGCGCCGTAGGGGTTCGCGGGATCGGCGGCGGCCAGGACGAGCGCCCGGCCCGCCCCCTCCCGCCGCGCCCCCGGACGGGACGCGGGCGCCTCCCACAGCGCGGACAGGTCGTCCGGCGCGGCGGCGGCGGGGCGGAGCGCGCGGAGCCGGTCCACGGCGCCGGGCAGCGCGAACTGCGCGGCGCCGAGGCCCTCGACGAAGTAGCCCCGGCGGCACCGTCCGCTCTCCTCGAACGCGCGCAGCACCGGGTACACCCCGGCGAACCCGCCGGGCGTCCGCTCCGCCGCCACCGCGCCCCGGATGACGATGCCGTACCGCTCCAGCAGCGCCTCCGCCAGCGCGGTGGAGCGCAGCGTCGCGGTGCCCTCCCGCTCCGGCAGCGGCCACCAGCGGCCCCCGACCGTCGGCGGGCCGGTCCGCGACGGGAGCACCGGACGCCCGCGCCGCGCCGTGCGCGACCGGTGCGTCGGCCGCCCCGACCCGAGCGCGGCCCGCAGCGGGGCCAGCGTGTCGTTGGTGAGGACGCCCGCCCACACGAGGTCCCACACGGCGGTGACCAGGTCGGCGTCGGCCGCGGTGACGTCCCGGTTCACGCGGTCCGACAGCGTGCGGAAGAACAGCGCGCCGCCGTCGCCGAGCGCCGCCAGCACCGCCTCGTGCACCGGCGTGATCGTGATCTCGGCCGGTTCCGGCATGAGCAGCGGCGCGGTGTCGGCCAGGTACAGCGCGACCCAGCCGTCGCCGCCCGGCAGCCCGCCCTGCCCGGCCCAGACGACCTCGCCCGCCGACGTCAGCTCGTCCAGCATGGCGGGGGAGTAGCCGGGGACGCGCGACGGCAGGACGAGCGTCTCCAGCGCGGACGCCGGGACGGCCGCGCCCTGCAACTGCTCGATCGCCTGCGCCAGCGCGTCGATGCCGCGCAGCCGCGACCCGCCGGTGACGCCGTGCCACGCGGGCAGGAACCGCCCGAGCGACTCGGGCGGGGACGGCTCGACCTCCGCGCGCAGCCGCGCGAGGGAGCGGCGCCGCAGCGTCCGCAGCACCCCGGCGTCGCACCACTCGTTCGTCAGCGGACCGGACACCGCCTCGACCGGCAGGAACTCGCCCTCCGCGACGCGGCCCGCGCCCGCCAGCCGCCGCAGCGTCTCCACGACCACGGCCGGGCCCAGCCCGAACCGCGTGGCGGCGGCGGCCGCCCGGAACGGGCCGTGCGTCCGCGCGTACCGCGAGACCAGATCGCCGAGCGGGTCGTCCACCGGTTCCAGGAACGCCTCCGGGAGCCCGACGGGCAGCGGCGCGCCCAGCGCGTCGCGGAGCCGCCCGGCGTCCTCGATCGCGGCCCAGTGCTCGGTGCCCGCGATGCGCACCCGGATCGCCCGCCGGGTCGCCTCCAGTTCCGCGAGCCAGTGCGCCGGCTCCGTCCCGAGGGAGCGGTCGGCGACCTCGGCCGTCGTCAGCGGGCCGAGGGCGCGCAGCAGGTCGGCGACGCCCTCCAGGTCGCGGGCGCGCCGGTCCCCGGCGAGCCGCTGCAGCTCGCGTTCGGTGTCGGCGACGACCTCCGGGTCGAGCAGCTCCCGCAGGTCGGCCTGGCCCAGCAGCTCCGCCAGCAGCGAGGTGTCGAGCGCGAGCGCCTGCGCGCGGCGCTCCGCGAGCGGCGAGTCGCCCTCGTACATGAACGCGCCGACGTAGTGGAACAGGAGGGAACGCGCGTAGGGGGACGGCTGGGGCGTCTCCACCTCGACGAGCCGGACGCGGCGCCCCGACACGTCCCGCATGAGCTGGACGAACCCGGGGACGTCGAACACGTCCTGCAGGCACTCCCGCATCGTCTCCAGGACGATCGGGAACGACGGGTACTTGCTCGCGACCGCCAGGAGCTGCGCCGCCCGCTGCCGCTGCTGCCACAGCGGCATCCGCTTGCCCGGGCGGTTGCGCGGCAGCAGCAGCGAGCGCGCCGCGCACTCCCGGAACCTGGCCGCGAACAGCGCGGACCCGCCGAGCTCGTCGACGACGATCCGCTCGACGTCGTCCGGGTCGAACACGGCGACGTCCAGGCCGGGCGGTTCCTCCATGTCGGGGACGCGGATGACGATGCCGTCGTCGGCGTGCATGGCCTGCGCGTCGACGCCGTACCGTTCGCGCAGCCGCCCCGCGATGGCGAGCGCCCACGGCGCGTGGACGCGCGCGCCCAGCGGCGAATGCACCACCATCCGCCAGTCGCCCAGCTCGTCGCGGAACCGCTCCACGACCATCGTCCGGTCGTCGGGCACGTGCCCGGTCGACTCCCGCTGCTCCGCCAGGTACGACACGAGGTTCGCGGCGGCGAGCCCGTCCAGCCCGGCGGACGACGCCCGCCCGCGCGCGTCGTCCTCGTCCAGCCCGGACAGCTCGCGGGTGAACGAGCCGAGCGCCCGGCCCAGCTCCGCCGGGCGGCCGAGCGCGTCGCCGTGCCAGAACGGCAGCTTGCCCGGCTGCCCCGGCGCGGGCGACACCAGCACGCGGTCGGGCGTGATGTCCTCGATGCGCCACGAGCTGGCGCCGAGCACGAACACGTCGCCGACCCGCGACTCGTAGACCATCTCCTCGTCCAGCTCGCCGACGCGCGACGCCTTCTCGCCGACGAGGAACACGCCGAACAGGCCGCGGTCCGGGATGGTGCCGCCGCTGGTCACCGCGAGCCGCTGCGCGCCCGGACGGGCGTTGAGCGTGCCGTTCACCCGGTCCCACACGAGGCGGGGCCGCAGCTCGCCGAACTCGTCGCCCGGGTAGCGGCCCGCGAGCATGTCGAGGGTCGCCTCCAGCGCCGAGCGCGGCAGCGTCGCGTACGGGGCGGCCCGCTTGACCAGCGCCTCCAGGTCGTCGACCGGCCACTCGTCCATCGCCGTCATCGCGACGATCTGCTGCGCCAGGACGTCCAGGGGGTTGCGCGGGTACCGCAGCTCCTCGATCTCGCCGCCGCGCATCCGCTCGGCCACCACGGCCGTCTGCACCAGGTCGCCGCGGTACTTCGGGAAGATCACGCCCTTGGACACCGCGCCGACCCGGTGCCCGGCCCGCCCGACGCGCTGCAGCCCGTTCGCCACCGACGGCGGCGACTCCACCTGGACGACCAGGTCGACCGAGCCCATGTCGATGCCCAGCTCCAGGCTGGACGTCGCCACGACCGCGGGCAGCCGGCCCTCCTTCAGCGCGTTCTCGATCGCGGCGCGCTCCTCCTTGGACACCGACCCGTGGTGCGCGCGGGCGATCTCGCCGGGGGCGCCCTTCGCCGCCCCGGCCTGCGCCATCGCCTCGGCGGGGGAGTGGTTCTCCGGGAGCGCCTCGCCGGTCGCGCGCTCGTAGGCCAGCTCGTTGAGCCGCCCGCAGAGCCGTTCGGCGAGCCGCCGCGAGTTGGCGAAGACGAGCGTCGAGCGGGGCGCCTCGATCAGGTCGAGGAGGCGGTCCTCCACGTGCGGCCAGATGCTGCGCTGCCGCGGGTCCGCCGCGCCCGAGTCGTCCACGAACCGCCCGACCTCGCCCATGTCCTCGACGGGGACGACGATGTCGAGGTCGAAGACCTTGTCGGACGGGGGCTGCACGACCCGGGCGGGCCGCGTGCCGCCGAGGAACGCCGCGATCTCGTCCGCCGGGCGGACGGTCGCCGAGAGCCCGATCCGCTGCGCGGGCCGCTCCAGCAGCGCGTCCAGGCGTTCCAGCGACAGCGCCAGGTGGGCGCCGCGCTTGGTGCCCGCCACCGCGTGCACCTCGTCGACGATCACGGTCTCGACGCCGCGCAGCGACTCGCGCGCCTGCGAGGTGAGCAGCAGGAACAGCGACTCGGGCGTGGTGATGAGGATGTCGGGCGGCTTCGCGGCCAGCCGCCGCCGCTCGTCGGCCGGGGTGTCGCCCGACCGCATGCCGACCCGGGCGTCCGGTTCCGGGAGGCCGAGGCGGCGCGCGGCGTGCCGGATGCCGGTCAGCGGGGCCCGCAGGTTCCGCTCGACGTCCACGGCCAGGGCCTTCAGCGGCGAGACGTACAGGACGCGGCAGCGGCGCAGCGGGTCGGCGTCCGGCGGGGGACCGGCGGCGAGCCGGTCGAGCGACCACAGGAACGCCGCGAGCGTCTTGCCGGACCCGGTCGGCGCCACGACGAGCGTGTTGTCGCCGCCGGAAATGGAGTTCCACGCGCCGGCCTGGGCGGCGGTGGGCGCCGCGAACGCCCCCGCGAACCACTCACGGGTCGCCGGGGAGAAGCGTTCGAGCACGTCACCGCCCATGCCGCCATCTTGCCTCGCGGGTACGACAGAACGGGACGCGGGTGGCGCGCGTCACATTGTAAGCAAGCGCTTGTAAGGGCATGGTGGACGGCGACCGCCCCCAGGGAGCCGCCATGACCCACGTCCTCCTGGCACTCGGGATCCTGTTCGCCCTGCTCGCCGTCAACGCGCACCGGCCGAGCAGGCACCCGGTGCTGCTCGCGCCGAGCTTCTTCGCGGGCTGGTGGACGATCGAGCTCGCGCCGCACCTGCTCGCCGCCGAGGCCGCCGCGCTCGTCCTCACCGCCTGGAACGGCGGCCTGGACGGCTGGGCCGGCCGGGCGGGCCTCGTCCTCGGCGCCGCCGGGGCCGCCGGGCTCGCCGCGACCATCGCCGCCGCCCGCCGGACCACCGTCACCCTCCGGGAGTGCGGCGTCCCGTTCGAGCTCGACCCCGGGCCCGCGCCCCGCTACCCGCGCTCCCACCTGGTCGTCCCGCCGCTGTGCCTCATCCCGCGCAGGGGAGTGCGGGTGCAGCGCAACGTCACGTTCCACGAGGACGGACGGCTCCGCCTGAAGCTCGACGTGTACCGGCCGTCCGCCGAACCCGCCGAGGGAGAGCTGCGCCCAGGACTCATGCAGATCCACGGCGGAGGATGGATCATCGGCGACAAGCGCGAGCAAGGTCTGCCCCTGCTCAACCACATGGCCGTCCAAGGCTGGGTGGGTTTCAACGTCAACTACCGGCTCAGCCCCCGCGCCACCTGGCCCGACCACCTCATCGACCTGAAACGGTTCCTTGCCTGGTACCGCGAGCACGCGGCGGAATACGGCGCAGACCCCGACTTCCTCTGCGTGACCGGCGGTTCCGCCGGGGGCCACCTCACCGCGATGGTCGCGCTCACCGCGAACGACCCCGACTTCCAGCCCGGCTTCGAGGACGCGGACACGTCCGTCCAGGGCGCCGTCCCCTTCTACGGCGTGTACGACTTCTGCGAGCCCGGCCCCTGGCCCGTCCCATTCGGCTCCACCAGGCTCGTGGAACGGTGGGTCGTGAAACTGCCGTTCGCCGAGAACCGCGACGCGTACGCGAAGGCGTCGCCGGTCACCCACGTCCGCGAGGACGCGCCGCCCTTCTTCGTCGTCCACGGCAGCCACGACTCGCTCATCCCCGTCCCCGAGGCCCGCCGGTTCGTCGAACAGCTCCGCGCGACGTCCCGCGCGCCCGTCCTGTACGCGGAGATGAAAGGCGGCCAGCACGCGTTCGACGTGTTCCCCTCCTACCGGACCGCCCGCGTCGTCGAAGGCGTCGAGCGGTACCTCACCGGCCTGCACCGCCAGTACCGGCGGGGCACGGGACCGGCCGTCCCCGGCGAGGTCGCCGACTCCCTCGACCGGTCCGCGCAGGACGGACCCGTCGGATAGCGTGGGAGACGTGCGGCTCACGGTTTTCTGGGAACGGATGAACGAACAGTTCGGCAAGGGCTACGCCGACAGCGTCGCCAAGGATTACGTCATCGCCGACCTGGGCGGCCGCACCATCGAGCAGGCGCTCGCCGACGGCGAGTCCGCGAAGAGGGTCTGGCAGGCCGTCGTCGCCACGTTCGACGTCCCCTCACGGCTTCGATGACCACTCGGGCTTCAGCAGGCCCTCACGGCTTCAGCAGGGACGTCCTCTCCTTCACCAGGGACGTCTTCGCCGGCCCAACGACCCGATGCGGGACGAACGACGACGTGTCGTCGGTGATGAGCCCCGATGTCTCCCGGATGCCGATGCCCGCCGCCCCGTCATGGACGACCCACGCGCCCAGCACCGGATGCTCGCCGTCGAAGTCAGGCAGCGCGCAGAACTCCTGGAAGACGAACCCCTCCGCGCCGTACTCGCCCTGCGTGCGCTGCTCGCCGCCGTCCGGCGTCACGATCCGCATGCTGGCGCCCTCCCGGCCCAGCAGCGGCTTCTGCACGTAGGACGTGAGGTTCGACGGGGTGTTCAGATACGTCGGCAGCAGGTTCGGGTGATCCGGGAAGAGCTCCCACAGCAGCACCAGAAGCGCCTTGTTCGACAGCACCATCTTCCAGATGGGCTCGATCCAGGACGTGGACGCGAACCGGATGTTGCGGCCGAACGGCTCCGCGACGATCCACTCCCACGGGTACAGCTTGCAGAGCGTCCGGATCTCCCGCTCCTGCAGATCGACGAACCGGCGGCGCGCCGCGTCCCACCCGACGTCCTCCATGGCGATCGCCGTGCCCGGAAGCCCCGCCTCCTCGGCGGTCTCCTGCATGTAGGCGATCGTCATGACCTCCTCGCCGCTCTCGTCGTCGGTCGTCCACGCGAAGTGCGCCAGGTCCCCGTCCACGCTCGGCGCGATGTCCTTCCAGCGCGCGACCAGGCGCTCGTGGATCGAGTTCCACTGGTCGTCGTCCGGATAGACGTCCTGCAGCCAGAACCACTGGACGACCGAGCTCTCGACGAGCGCGGTCGGGGTGTCGGCGTTGTACTCCAGCAGCTTCGCGGGGCCGTCGCCGTCGTAACGCAGGTCGAACCGCCCGTACAGGTGCGGGTCGCCGCGCCGCCACGACGCCTCGATCAGCGGCGCGACCCACTCGGGTATGCCGAGCACGTGGTACCGGCCGGTGGACACCACGTGCTCGACCACCTGCAGGCACATGTCGTGCAGTTCCTCGACGACCCGCTCCAGCTCGAGGACCTCGTCCAGGTCGAAGACGTAGTGCACCGACTCGTCCCAGTAGGGACGGCTCAGATGCTCGGGGTGCGCGGTCCGGTGGAACGCCAGCCCGTGCGACTCGACCTTCTCGGCCCAGCCGTCCCGCGGCGTCGAACGCATGCGGCGCATCGGATCAGCCCCCGCCCCCGCCGCCGCGGCCCCCGAATCCGCCCCGGCTCAGCGTCGTCCCGCTCCGGGACTTGATCGTGCCCTTCGGGCGGACGGACGAGCCGCCCGACACGTAGCCGTTCCGGACGCTCCCGCCGTAGTACCAGTAGTACTGGCCGTACGAGCCGCCGTCGTCGATGTCGTCGGGGTCGCAGAACGAGTCGGACACCACCTTGCGGCCGCCCGGATCGTCGCGCTCGACGCAGCGCGCGACCGTCGACTTCGACCCGCAGGCGACCAGGGTCACCGACAGTGCGCTCACCATCCCGACCTTCACGGCACGGGACCTGAGCCGGCGGGCGGGCTCCTGAGGCGGCATGGAGAGCACATCCCTTCGGCGCGGAGGGGTTTTGAAGGATTGAGACGCGGCGAAACGGCGCCCGGTTCCCGCTGGAACGGAACAAAGGACTAATCGGGCACCGGGAGATGGGCGAACAGATCCATCGCGTCCACCGTGGACGGCAGATCGCTGACCTGGCCGTCGCCGACCTCCACCACCCGCCACCGGCCGTCCGACCGGTGCGCCAGGTCGGTGGTGATGAACCGGCAGCCGAGCGCCCGCACGGCGGGCGCCACGTCGGTCACGTCCGGGAGAGGCTCCACCTCGGGGCTGTCGGGATGCGGCCCCACCAGGACCGGCTCGCCGTCCACCCACCACACGCGGGCCTCGCCCGCGCCGGTGTACTCCTCGAACTCGCGGACCACCAGCCCGCCCTCGAGGAAGTCGCCGCGCAGGGCGATCATCTTCGCGGCGACGTCGCGGAGCCGGGCGGCGTTGTGCACGTCGGGCACGAAGCACGCCTCGTCCCACTCGTGCTTGCACGACTTCACGTAGTCCTTCACGACGCCCGGCCCCGGGCTCAGCGGCCGCACCAGCTCCGCCAGCTCGCCCGCCCCGCCGGGGTCGCCGCCCGGCGGCACCGGACGCCACACGCTGTGCGGCGTCAGCCCGGCGAACGTGTCGTGCCAGCCGGGCAGCTCGTGGGCGCGGCGGTAGTCGTCCGGGTGCGCCAGCAGCGCCGCCCCGCGCGCCTTCAGCGCGGACGCCAGCGCCGCGTACTCGCCCGCCGCCAGCATCCAGCCCCGGTACCAGACGGCGCCCAGGCCCTCCGGCACCCGGCGCACCGCCTCGCCCGCGTCACCGCGCCGGAGGGCGTCGTGGTCGATCAGGGCGATCTCGCCGTAGTGGTCCCGCACGGCCGCGGCCTCGCGGGCGAAGTGGGGGTCAACGCGCCGGGGGTGCAGCGGATCGACGCAGAAGAGGACGGTCAGCGTCATGATGGGATACCCCTCCGTGGACGCAGCCAGCGTACGGGGACGCGGCCCGGGCGCGCACGGAGATTCCGTCCGAAACGGCGCACCGGACGATGATCGAACGAGTGTTCGGTAAGCTGGTCCCGCCCGCGCCGTCGTCCACAGTCGCGCCGGGCGGTCGAAAATGTCGGTGGCCCGCCGTAACGTCGCCCTCGACATCGCAACCAGCGGCCCGAGAGCCGACAGTCACGACGAATAAGGACATCTCATGGCAGCGAACGACAGGGAGAAGGCTCTCGAGACCGCCCTCGCGCAGATCGAGCGGCAGTTCGGCAAGGGCTCGGTCATGCGGATGGGCGAGGAGGCCCGGGCCCCCGTCGAGATCATCCCGACCGGGGCGATCTCCCTCGACATCGCGCTCGGCATCGGCGGGCTGCCCCGGGGCCGCGTCGTCGAGGTCTACGGGCCGGAGGGCTCCGGCAAGACCTCGATCGCGCTGCACGCCGTGGCCAGCGTCCAGAAGAAGGGCGGCATCGCCGCGTTCGTGGACGCCGAGCACGCCCTCGACCCCGAGTACGCCAAGAACCTCGGCGTCGACATCGACGCCCTGCTGGTCTCCCAGCCCGACACCGGCGAGCAGGCCCTCGAGATCACCGACATGCTGATCCGCTCCGGCGCGATCGACATCGTCGTCATCGACTCCGTCGCGGCGCTCGTCCCGCGCGCCGAGATCGAGGGCGAGATGGGCGACAGCCACGTCGGCCTCCAGGCCCGCCTGATGTCGCAGGCGCTGCGCAAGCTCACCGGCGCGATCAACCAGACCAAGACCACGGCGATCTTCATCAACCAGCTCCGCGAGAAGGTCGGCGTCATGTTCGGCTCCCCGGAGACCACGACCGGCGGCCGGGCGCTGAAGTTCTACGCGTCCGTCCGGCTGGACGTGCGCCGCATCGAGACGCTCAAGGACGGCACCGAGGCCGTCGGCAACCGCGTCCGGGTCAAGGTCGTCAAGAACAAGATGGCCCCGCCCTTCCGCGTCGCCGACTTCGACCTGCTGTACGGCCAGGGCATCAGCCGCGAGGGCGGCCTGATCGACCTCGGCGTCGAGCACGGGTTCGTCCGCAAGTCCGGCGCCTGGTACACCTACGACGGCGACCAGCTCGGCCAGGGCAAGGAGAACGCCCGCAACTTCCTCAAGGCCAACCCCGACATGGCCGACGGGATCGAGAAGAAGATCAAGGAGAAGCTCGGCATCGGCCCGAAGGTCGACAAGGAGGCCGAGCCCGCCCCGGCGGACGCCGCCGCGGCGCCCCCGGCTCCCGCCGCCGCGCCCGTCAAGGCGCCGGCCGCCAAGAAGACCGCCAAGGCCAAGGCCGGTGAATCCTGACGGCGAATCCCGCGATATGGGTGACTCCTGACGATGAGTAGGCGATGATCTCGTATGTAGGGCGGCGGCGCCTGCTCCGGCACCGGCGCGCCGGTGCACGGACCTTCCCCGATGGCGCCGCCGCTCCCGCGGCATGACCGGCGACCCGAACGGCGACCCGACCGGCGACCCGGACGGCGCGGCCCCGTCCCGTCCGGTCGGCCGGGAGCGGGACCCGGAGGCCCGGGCCCGCGACATCTGCCTGCGGCTGCTGACCGGGTCCCCGCGGACCCGCGCCCAGCTCGCCGACGCCCTCCGCCGCAAGGAGATCCCGGACGACGTCGCCGAGCGCGTCCTGTCCCGGTTCACCGACGTCGGGCTCATCGACGACGAGGCGTTCGCCCAGGCGTGGGTGCAGTCCCGGCACGCCGGGCGCGGCCTCGCCAAGCGCGCCCTCGCCGCCGAGCTGCGCCGCCGCGGCGTCGCCGACGAGACCGTCAGCGACGCGGTCGAGAGCCTCGACCCGGGTCGGGAGGAGGAGACCGCCCGCGCCCTCGTCGCCCGCCGCCTTCCCGCCACCCGCGGCGTCGACCCCGCCAAGCGGATGCGCCGCCTCGTCGGCATGCTCGCCCGCAAGGGCTACCCGCCCGGCCTCGCCTACCGAGTCGTCAAGGACGCCCTCGCCGCCGAGGGGGCCGACATCGACGACCAGCCCGACGACCAGCCCGACGGCGATCCCGACGACATCCCCCTCGACTGACCGTCCCGCCGCCCTCTGGAGGCGGGGTTTCGGGCAGGGGAGGAGTGGGGCGGTCGTGACCGTAATGCCGCGGTGGCGGAGCGGAATCCGAGGGCGATTCGGCTTTCCCGCTGGGGCGGCCCCGGCCGGACGGGCGGCGCCCGCGGCGGCGCTGCCTGCGGCGATGCGGGAGACGGGTGGGTAAGGAAGGCGTCACGTCCGCGCGGGGTTAGTCCGGAATGCCCCGTGTTTGCTTGCTCATTACCTCCATGCCGCTTACCGTTACGGCAGTGAGGAGTTACTCCGCATAGCGCGGATTGCCATAGGACCGAACACGTTCGAGCAGCTGAGAGGCACCAGGGACACGTTCGCCGATCTGGACTCGGCCGGATCTCCGGGACGCGCGCGGCGCGGCCCGGTGATGGCGTCGCCGTGTCCCCGGCCGTCCGCAAGGCCGTCCGCAGGGCGCGAGTAAATCCTCGCTAGGCAGGGTTCCGAACTCCGGACGGGACCCGACGGCGAGGAAGGATCTGCCTCATGGAGAGCGTCCTGCTGGGTGCAGCGCTGCTGGTGACCCTGGTCGCTCTCGTCATCGTGATCCTGTGGCGCCCCGGTGCGTCGGGGAAGGCGGCCGCCGAGCTGGCGCTCGCGCGGAGCGAGGCCGACGAGGTCCGGGCGAAGGCCGAGCGGGAGGGCCGCGAACTCCTCGACCGGGCCGAGGGCGAGGCGCGGCGCCTCGAGTCGGAGTCCCGCGCGGCGGCCGAGCGGGAGGCCGTGGCCGTCCGGGACGAGCTGCGCGCCCTCCGCGCGGACCTCGAGCGCCGGGAGGCGCGGCTGGCCGAGCGGGAGCGGCGGCTGGACGGCGAGGCGCGGCGGCTGGAGACGTGGTCGGGCCGGCTCACCGTCACCGAGCGGGCCCTGGAGGAGCGCGGGCGGGAGCTGGACGGCGTCGAGGAGGAGCGGCGGCTGGTCCTGGAGCGGGCGGCGGGGCTCACCGCCGAGCAGGCCAAGGCGGAACTGGTCGCGTCCATCGAGAACCAGGCCAAGCGCGAGGCCATCCCGATCACGCGGGAGATCGAGAACTCGGCGCGGCAGGAGGGCGAGAAGCGCGCCCGCAAGATCGTCACGCTGGCGATCCAGCGGATCGCGAGCGAGCAGACCGCCGAGTCGGTCGTGTCGGTCCTGCACCTGCCCGGCGACGAGATGAAGGGCCGCATCATCGGCCGCGAGGGCCGCAACATCCGGGCGTTCGAGACGACCACCGGCGTGAACCTCATCATCGACGACACCCCCGAGGCCGTCCTGCTGAGCTGCTTCGACCCCGTGCGCCGCGAGGTCGGGCGGCTGACGCTGGAGAAGCTCGTCCTGGACGGGCGGATCCACCCGCAGCGCATCGAGGAGGTCTACGAGCGCAGCAAGCGGGACGTCGAGCAACTGTGCGTGCGGGCCGGTGAGGACGCCCTCGTCGACGTCGGCATCGCGGACATGCACCCGGAACTGATCGCGCTGCTCGGCCGGCTGCGGTACCGGACGTCCTACGGCCAGAACGTCCTCAAGCACCTCATCGAGTCGGCGCACATCGCCGGGATCATGGCGAGCGAGCTGCGGCTGCCCGTGGACGTCGCCAAGCGCGGCACCCTGCTGCACGACATCGGCAAGGCGCTCACCCACGAGGTCGAGGGCAGCCACGCGCTGATCGGTGCGGAGATCGCCCGCCGGTACGGCGAGCCCGAGGACGTGGTGCACGCGATCGAGGCGCACCACAACGAGGTCGAGGTGCGGACGGTGGAGGCGGTGCTGACGCAGGCCGCGGACGCCGTCAGCGGCAGCCGTCCGGGCGCGCGGCGGGAGTCGCTGGAGGCGTACGTGAAGCGGCTCGAGCGGCTCGAGGAGATCGCCCGCGACAAGCACGAGGGCGTGGAGAAGGTGTTCGCGATGCAGGCGGGCCGGGAGGTCCGGGTGATGGTCAAGCCGGACTCGGTCGACGACATCCAGGCGCAGGTGATCGCCCGCGACATCGCCAAGCAGGTCGAGGACGAGCTGACCTACCCGGGGCAGATCCGCGTCACGGTCGTGCGGGAGTCGCGGGCGACCGAGTACGCCCGCTGACCCGGGTTCCCGGCCCGGCGGCCCGCCGCGCGTCCGCGCCGGCCCGGGCACCGGCCGGGCAGGCGCCCGCTACCGCCGCCCGGCCGCCGGGTCCCCGACCGGCGGCTCCGGTGGCTCGGTGCCGCCCTCCCGGGTCGGCGAGGCACTTCTCGCAGGTGCTATTCGACGTCCGCTCCCGCATCGTCGCCCGAGCCCGCGCCGCCGTCGCGCTCCGCCTGCTTCGCCGGGGCGGCGCCCATCGTCAGCTCGATCGGGGTCACGTCGCGCGGCTCGAAGCCGAGGACCTGGCCGTAGAAGGCCAGCTCCGCCTCCAGGCACGCGACGATCGTGGCGCTCCTGCGGAAGCCGTGCGCCTCGCCCTCGAACGTCAGGTACGCGTGCGGGGTCTCGCCGGCGCCCAGCGCCATCGCGAACCGCTCGGACTGGTCCGGCGGGACGATCGGGTCGTCCAGCCCCTGCAGGAGCAGGACGGGGCACGCGGCCTCGTGGGCCCGGTTCAGCGGCGAGCGCTCCTCGTAGGCCCGCTCGAATCCGGGCAGCGGGCCGATCAGGCCGAACAGGTAGCGCGACTCGAAGTCGTGGGTGCCCTCGGCGAAACTCTGCAGGTCGGTGACGCCGAAGTAGGACGTGGCGGCCCTGAACACCCGCGTCTGCGTCACCGCCGCGAGCGTCGTCCAGCCGCCCGCGGAGCCGCCGCGGATGGCGAGCCTCTCCGGGTCGGCGAGGCCGCGGTCCACGAGCGCCCGGGCGGCCGCGACGGCGTCCTCGACGTCGACGACCCCCCACTGGCGGCTGAGCCGCTCGCGGTAGGTGCGGCCGTATCCGCTGGAGCCGCCGTAGTTGACGTCGACGACGCCGATGCCGCGGCTGGTGAAGTACGCCCGCTCGAGGTCGAGCACCGTGGAGACGCGGGAGGTCGGGCCGCCGTGGACGAACACGACGTACGGGGGGAGCTCGTCGGCGGGACCGGCGGCGAACGGGTTGGCGGGCGGGAAGACGTACGCGTGGACGGGACGCCCGAACGGGCCCTCCAGCCGTTCGGCGCGCGGCGCCGGCAGGTACGCGGCGTCGGGCACGTCCTCCAGTTCGGCCCGCAGCTCCTCGGCGCGGCCCGTCGCGGTGTCGATCCGCACGACGGTGCGGGGGGTGTCGGGGCCGCCGCCGATGCCGACGATCGTGGTGCCGTCCGCGGAGAGCTGCGGCAGCCAGTCCGCGTAGGGGACGTCGAGGTCCTCGAGGTCGAGGGTCTCGGGGTCGTAGATCCCGATGCGCAGGTCGCCCTCGCCGTGCAGGACCGCCAGGCGCCCGTCGCCCAGGAGCGCGTACGGCATGCCGCCCAGTTGCCAGAGCGGGCCGGCGAACTCCTCCTCGGCGGGGTAGAGCGCCTGGGCGGACTCTCCGTGCAGGCCCACCTGGTAGATGTTCCACCAGCCGGGCCAGTCCGAGATGACGTACAGGGTCTCGTCGTCCGCCCACAGCGGCGCCAGGACCGACTCCTTGAGCCCGCCTTTGACGGTGCGGGGCGAGACGGCGGCGCCGTCCTCGATCGCGGCGACGCGCAGCTCCGTCCCGTCCCAGGGCATGCGGGGGTGGTTCCACTGGACCCAGGCGAGGTGCCCGCCGCCGGGGGAGGGGGCGGGCGAGGCGTAGAAGTCCGCGCCGGACACCAGCTCGCGGATCGCGCCGGGGTCGTCCGCGGCGCTCCCGTCGAGCGGCACGGCGACGATGGCGCGCCGGATCCCGGTGCCGGCGCCGTCCTCGGCGGCGCCCTGCCCGGCGATGTGGCCCTCGCAGACGCACCAGACCTCGGCGCCGTCGGGGGACAGCACGTAGTCGGCGTAGCGGAGGCCGCCGGGGACCGCCGGTTCCGGGGTGAGCGGGTACGGCTTGGCGTCGCCCTCGTCGAGCCGGTGCAGCCGCTGGTCCTCGTAGTTGGAGAACACGATCGAGGTGCCCTCGGCGGTCGGCACCGGCAGGTACGACCGCCCGCCGTACTCGTGGACGCGCGTGCGCGCGTCCCACGGCGCGTGCAGGAGCTCCGTGCGCCGGCCGTCCCGCAGGCGGACCACCGTGTTCCGCCCGCCCTCCTCGGGGCGGGTCTCCTGCCACCACACGTCGTCGCCCGCGATGGAGGGGAAGGCGAGACGCAGCCGAGCGCGGGCGACGTCGGCCGCGGAGATGGGAGACGGCCAGGAGCCGTGGGGAAGGGTCGCACGAGCGGTCATACCGGAATCGTCCCGCATACGGGGATGCAGTGGGGCCATGACGGGCGGTTTGACTTCGGAAAGATACGCGCCGCCGACCCGGTGAAGCCACCCCCGGACCCCGTCTCACGTGCGAGGGGGCGCCGCCGGACGGTTCCGGCGGCGCCCCCTCGGGTCCCGTGCGCCCGCGTTCGCGGACGCGCGGGGAACGCTACTTCTTCTCGACTTCGCCGGGCTCCATCCCCGGTGCCGCGGGGACCCCCGCGGCGGGCGCGACGGAGTGCCCGGTCGTCCGGCGGTTGCGGCGCAGGCGCCCCTCCAGCCACGTCGCGAGCGCGCTCAGCGACATGTTGATCCCGATGTAGATGATCGAGACGACGATCGCCGCGGCGAGCAGGTTCTGGAAGTTCGGGCCGACCACCTTGAAGCCCGCGTGCAGCAGGTCCTCGAAGGCGATGATGAACCCGAGCGCGGTGTCCTTGAGCAGGACGACGAGCTGGCTGACGATCGCGGGCATCATGGCCGTGACCGCCTGGGGCAGCAGCACCAGCCGCATGACCCCGTTCTTGCGCAGCCCGATCGAGTAGGCGGCCTCCGACTGCCCCTTGGGCAGCGACAGGACGCCCGCCCGGACGACCTCGGCGAGCACCGAGCCGTTGTACAGCGTCAGCCCGAACACCAGCGCGGCGAACGCGGGGACGGTCACCACGCCGTAGTTGATCTCCACACCGAAGACGAACAGGAAGTTCTCCACGATGACGCGCTGCGCCTGCCCCAGCGGCGATTCGGCGATGACCGGGCTGACCAGCGGCGGCGCGAAGAACGCCAGGAAGATCAGGATCAGCAGCGGGATGGCGCGGAAGAACTCCACCACCGCGCCCGCGGGGCCCCGGATCCACCAGTGGTCCGACAGCCGGGCGAGACCGAACACCGCGCCGAACAGCATCGCCAGCACCGACGCGACGGCGGCGGCCTTCAGCGTGTTCCACAGGCCCGGCAGGATCAGGTTCGACCAGACATCGCCGCGCAGGAACGGTTTCCACAGCTTGGCGGCGAACTGGTCGAGCGTGTACAGCTTCCAGACCACCGCCGCCGCGACGGCCAGCAGGACGACGACCGAAACGACCGCCAGGATCCTGTTGCGCGCCTCGGCCCTCGGGCCGGGCGCGTCGAAGAGGACGTTGGCCTCCCTGCTCATCGCGCCACCGCCATTCGCTTGGCCAGCCAGCCGAAGAAGAACCCGGTCGGCAGGGTGAGGACCATGAAGCCGGCCGCGATCGTCAGGAACAGGGGGATGGCGGGCGGCTGGTTGTTGGGATCGTCGAACAGGGCGTACATCACCGCGGCGGCCTCGAGGTACCCGGCCGCGATCACCACGGTCGTGTTCTTGATCATGGCGATCAGCGTGCTGCCGAGCGGCGCGATCACCGCGCGGAACGCCTGCGGCAGGATGACCATCCGCAGCGACTGGGCGAAGGTCAGCCCGATCGACCGTGCGGCCTCGGCCTGGCCGAGCGGCACGGTGTTGATCCCCGAGCGCAGCACCTCGCAGATGAACGCCCCGGTGTAGAAGGACAGCCCGATGACCGCCCACCAGTAGGCGTCCACGGTGTTCTGCTCGGAGAACTTGAGCTGCAGGGTTGTGGAGATGCCCAGGCTGCACAGCAGCAGGACCAGTGTCAGCGGCGTGTTGCGCACCACGTTGACGTAGACGGTCCCCACCATCCGCAGCAGCGGGATGGGGGCGACCCGGAACGACACGGCGATCGTCCCGATCACCATCGACAGCAGCGCCGACATCAGCGCCAGCCGGATGGTCCCCCAGAAGCCTTCGAGGATGCGGTCGCCGTTCTCGAAGACCGGGCCGAAGTCGAGGAGGCCGAGCAGGTCTTCCATGACACTCCAGCGTGTTCAGGGCCGCGCCGGCGCCCCGAGCGGACGGGACGCCGGCGCGGCGCGGCCGGTCGTTACGGTCAGGCGCAGCCCTCGAACTGCGGAACCGTCGTCGTCGGCTTCAGGCCGGTGCCCCCGAACCACTTGTCCAGCAGCTTGGCGGCGGTGCCGTCCTCGTACATCTTCGTGATGGCCGCGTTGACGGCCTCGCAGGTCTCGGTGTCGCCCTTGCGCATGCCGACGCCGTACTTCTCGTCGGTGAAGGGGTCGTTGATGACCGTGAACTCGCCCTCCTGCTGCTTGGCGAAGCCCGCGAGGATCAGGTCGTCGGTGGTCACCGCGTCCAGGTCGCCGGCCTTCAGCTTCGCCACGCACTCGGAGTAGCTGGAGGCGGGGACCGGGGTCGCGTCGATGTCGAGCTTGCCGTCCGGCGGCGGGTCGATGACGCGCTTGTAGGAGTTGGAGCCGGCGGCCTGGCAGAGCTTCTTGCCCTTGAGGTCCGCGGCCTTCTTGATCGATTCGTCGTCGGCCCGGACCATGGTGTCCTGGTGGGCGACGTAGTACGGGCCGCCGAAGGTGACCTGCTTCTTGCGGGAGTCCGTGATCGAGTAGGTGGCGAAGATCAGGTCGACCTGGCCGCCGGTGATGAAGGTCTCCCGGTTGGCGGACCGGGTCTCCTTGAACGTGATGCCGTCCTCGGGGACGCCCATCTCCTTGGCGACGTACTTGGCGACGTCGACGTCGAAGCCCTCGACACCGCCGCTCGGCGTCTTCAGGCCCAGCGCGGGCTGGTCGTACTTGACGCCGATCGTGATCTTCTTGTTCTCCTTGACCCGGTCCACGATGCTCTGCGCATCGGTGGCCTCGGTGTCGCTGCCGCAGGCGCTCAGCACCAGCGAGAGCGCGGCCGCCGCGCCGATGGCGCCGCTGAAACGACGTGCTCGCATTTCTCTTCCTCTGCTTCTTTCGGGGCCGGTGGGCTCGGTGCTCGCTGTTCGCGGAGCCGGAACTCAGTGGGTCAGGATCTTGGACAGGAAGTCCTTCGCGCGGTCGGTTCGCGCGTTGGTGAAGAACTCGTCCGGAGTGTTCTCCTCCACGATCTGGCCGTCCGCCATGAACACGACCTTGCGCGCGGCCTTACGGGCGAACCCCATCTCGTGGGTGACGACGATCATCGTCATGCCCTCGCGGGCCAGGCCCGTCATGACGTCGAGGACCTCGTTGACCATCTCCGGGTCGAGCGCCGAGGTCGGCTCGTCGAAGAGCATCACCTTCGGCTTCATGGCGAGGGAGCGCGCGATCGCCGCGCGCTGCTGCTGCCCGCCGGAGAGCTGCGCCGGATACTTGTGGGCCTGGTTGGCGATGCCGACCCGCTCCAGCAGTTCCATCGCGTGCTTCTCGGACTCCTGCTTGCCCTGCTTGCGGACCTTGATCGGCCCGAGCGTGACGTTCTCGAGGATGGTCTTGTGGGCGAACAGGTTGAACGACTGGAACACCATGCCGACGTCCGAGCGGAGCTTCGCGAGCTCCTTGCCCTCCTTCGGCAGTTCCTTGCCGTCCACCTTGATCGTGCCGCCGTCGATGGGCTCCAGCCGGTTGATGGACCGGCACAGGGTCGACTTGCCGCCGCCCGACGGGCCGATGACGACGACGACCTCGCCGCGGTCCACGGTGAGGTTGATGTCGCGGAGAACGTGCAGATCGCCGAAGTGCTTGTTGACGTTCTCCATCACGACGAGGGGCCCGCCGCCCTGGGTCTTCCCCTGCGGGGCGGAGTCGTCCGGCCCGTCGCCCTTGGTGAGCTCGGGCCCGCCTTCGCTGTCCGTCATGGGCTCGGACTTTACGACATGGAATTCGCAGGGCAAGTTTCCGCGGGGTACCGATACGATCACGAAAACCCATGTCCGCAAGGGGTTGCGGCCCTATCGGGTGTAACCGGTGGGGTGCGCGTGACCACGGCGGCGTCCCGTTCCGTGATGCGACGGTTACCGCCATGAGACCCGGGGCGGCGCGTACCCTTGGGGACGTCATGAGTGCGCCTATGGAGACAGGCCCCCGCACGTACGAGATTCGTACCTACGGGTGCCAGATGAACGTTCACGACTCGGAGCGGCTGTCCGGCCTCTTGGAGGACGCCGGATACGTCCGCGCCGGCGAGGCCGAGCCCGACGTGGTCGTGTTCAACACCTGCGCCGTCCGGGAGAACGCCGACAACCGCCTGTACGGCAACCTGGGCCATTTGCGTCCGGTGAAGGACGGCCACCCGGGCATGCAGATCGCCGTGGGCGGTTGCCTCGCGCAGAAGGACCGGGACACGATCGTCAAGCGGGCCCCCTGGGTGGACGTCGTGTTCGGCACCCACAACATCGGGTCGCTTCCCGCGCTCCTGGAACGATCGCGCGTGCAGAGCGAGGCGCAGGTCGAGATCGAGGAGTCCCTGGTCACGTTCCCGTCGACGCTGCCGACGCGCCGGGAGTCCCCCTACGCGGCCTGGGTGTCGATCTCCGTGGGCTGCAACAACACGTGCACTTTCTGCATCGTGCCGTCCCTGCGCGGCAAGGAGAAGGACCGCCGGCCCGGCGAGATCCTCGCCGAGGTCGAGGCGCTGGTGGGCGAGGGCGTCCTGGAGGTCACCCTCCTCGGGCAGAACGTGAACGCCTACGGTTCGGGGTTCGGCGCCCTGGCGGCGGCCACGGACGGCGTGCGCGACGAGGTGCGCGCCCTGACGTCCGGCGGCGGTTCGGCGTTCGCGGGGCTGCTGCGCGCCGCCGGGCGGGTCGAGGGACTGGAGCGCGTCCGGTTCACCTCGCCGCACCCCAAGGACTTCACCGACGACGTCATCGCCGCGATGGCCGAGACCCCGAACGTGATGCCGTCGCTGCACATGCCCCTGCAGTCCGGTTCGGACGCGGTGCTGCGCGCCATGCGCCGCTCCTACCGGCAGGAGCGCTTCCTCGGCATCATCGACAAGGTCCGGGCGGCGATCCCGGACGCGGCGATCACCACCGACATCATCGTCGGGTTCCCCGGCGAGACCGACGCCGACTTCGAGGAGACGCTCCACGTCGTCCGGGAGGCGCGGTTCGCCTCGGCGTTCACGTTCCAGTACTCCAAGCGGCCCGGCACCCCGGCGGCCACCATGGACGGCCAGTTGCCGAAGGAGGTCGTGCAGGAGCGGTACGAGCGGCTCGTCGCGCTCCAGGAGGAGATCTCCTGGGCGGAGAACAAGAAGCAGCTCGGCCGCACGCTCGAGGTCCTGGTCGCCGAGGGGGAGGGCCGCAAGGACGGCGAGACCCGCCGGCTGTCCGGCCGTGCCCCCGACAACCGCCTCGTGCACTTCCGGGCCCCCGACGAGCACGTCCGTCCCGGCGACATGGTCACCGTCGAGGTCACCTACGCCGCGCCGCACCACCTCGTCGCCGACGGCGACGTCCGGTCCGTGCGGCGCACCCGCGCGGGCGACGCGTGGGAGGCGCGGCAGGGCGGCGGCGACGCACCGAAGGGCGTCGCGCTCGGGATGCCGTCCATCGGCCGCCCCGCCCCGGCCGCCGCGCCGTCCGGCCCCGGCTGCGCCACCGGCCGCTGAGGAGGCTCCGCGACGTGCTCATCTCGGCGGCGGTGTGCCCGCATCCGCCCCTCCTGGTGCCCGCCATGGCGGGGGGAGCGGCGCCGGAGCTCCAGGGGCTCCGCGCGGCCTGCGACGAGGCCGTCGGCCGCCTGGCCGCCGCACGGCCGGACGCGCTGGCCGTCGTGGGCGGCGCCCCGGGCACCGTCGCGTACGGGAGCGACGCCTACGCGACCCTGCGCCCGTACGGGCTGCCGTGGACCAGTCCCGAGGTTCCGGACGGCGGCGGCGAGCCGCTGCCGCTGTCGCTGACGATCGGGCGGTGGCTGCTCGAGCGCGCCGGTGCTCCGCTCGTCCGGGGGGCGGACGCCGGCGCGCGCTACCGCTCGGTCGCGTTCGACGCCCCGCCGGAGGAGTGCCTGGCGCTCGGCCGGGAAATCGCTGGATCCGCCGGCCGCGTCGCCCTGCTGGTGCTGGGCGACGGTTCGGCGTGCCGTTCCGAGAAGGCCCCCGGCTACCTCGACGAACGGGCGGGACCGTACGACGATTCGGTGGCCCGCGCGCTCGGGAGGGCCGACGCCGCGGCGCTGGCCGCGCTCGACGCCGGGACGTCCCGGGAGCTGCGGGCGGCCGGGCGGGCGGCGTGGCAGGTGCTCGCGGGCGCGGCCGCCGCGGGCCGGTTCACCGGCGAGCTTCTCGCCGACGAGGCGCCCTACGGGGTCGGCTACTTCGTGGCGTCCTGGACGGCGGACCCCGGGCGGTAGCGGGTCAGGCGCGGCCTCCGGGCTCGTTCGGGCCGGGCTCGTCCATGCCGTGCCGCCGCGGCTCGCCCTGCCCCATGTCACCCTGCCCCATGTCGCCCTGGCCCATGTCGGCCTGGCCCCTGTCGCCCTGGCCCGTGTCGGCCCGCCCCATGTCGCCCTGGCGCGCGTCGCCCTGGCCGCCGGTGGGCTCGTTCCCGCCCTCGCCCTGCCGGTCGATGTAGTCCCCGGCCTTGCTCTGGGCCTTGTCGACCTTGTCGGAGTACTTGCCGCCGGTGCGCTGGTCGACCATGTCCCCGGCCTTCTCCACGCCCTGCTTGGCCTTGTCGGCGTTCTGCCCGAGCATCTGCTTGACCTTGTCGACGATGGACATTGGAACATCCCCCCGGATCCCTCGTCTCGGACGGCGCCGCGCGACGTTCCCGCACGGCACCCGTACATCCCGGCTATACCCGTTCTGTTGCCACAATTAAGCCCGTGACCTCTCCTGATGTGATCGCGGTCGTGGGCGCGACCGCCGCCGGCAAGTCCGACCTCGCCGTGGAACTGGCCCTGCGGCTCGGCGGCGAGGCGGTCAACGCCGACTCGATGCAGCTCTACCGGGGCATGGACATCGGCACCGCCAAGCTCGCGCGCGACGAGATGCGCGGCGTCCCGCACCACCTCCTGGACGTCTGGGACGTGACCGCGACCGCGAGCGTCGCCGAGTACCAGCGGCTCGCCGCCGAGGCGATCGCCGCGGTCCGGGGGCGCGGCCGCGCGCCGATCCTGGTCGGCGGGTCCGGGCTGTACGTCCGGGCCGCGATCGACGAGATGGAGTTCCCGGGGACGGACCCGGCCGTCCGGGCGCGGCTCGAGGAGGAACTGGCGCGCGAAGGACCCGCCGTCCTGCACGAGCGTCTTCGCGGGGCCGACCCGGCGGCGGCGGAGGCGATCCTGCCGAGCAACGGGCGCCGCATCGTGCGGGCCCTGGAGGTCATCGAGATAACGGGACGCCCGTTCACCGCCACCCTGCCCGAGCACCGGTACCGCTACGACACGGTCGTGCAGATCGGCCTCGGCGTGCCCAGAGACGAGCTGGACGAGCGCATCGCCGTGCGGGTGCAACGGATGTGGGACGCCGGCCTGGTCGACGAGGTACGGGCCCTGGAGAAGCGGGGGCTGCGCGACGGCCTGACCGCCGGGCGCGCGCTCGGGTACGCGCAGGTGCTGCGTTACCTGGCGGGGGAGTGGACCGAGGAGCAGGCCAAGGAGGACACGATCCGCACCACGCGACGCTTCGCGCGCAGGCAGGAGTCGTGGTTCCGCCGCGACCCGCGCGTCCAATGGCTTCCGTACGACGCACCGGACCTCGTCGCGCGCGCGCTCGCGCTCGTCCACGGATGAGGACCCGCGCCCGGTCCCGGATCGATCGGGACAACTGTCCCTCGGCACCGGGACCCGTCACCGCGTAACTTCTTCCTTGCACACCCTCTGGTGAAATGGCCCGTACGGACCGAGATGGGAGCCTCGGTCCAGTGCGGTGCCAGAGGGCCGGTGGCGACCTTCTTGGCGGGGGGCGGTCACCGGCCCTCCCACCGGGTGCGGCATCTCCCCGATCGGGCAGCGGCCGGATCAGGCGGCGTCGAGGGGCTGGACCCCGTTGACGGGGAGACGGGCGCGGACGAGCGTGCCGCCCTTCGGGCCGGGGCCCACGGTGCAGGAGCCGCCGAGTTCCGTCGCGCGTTCGCGCATCGACGCCATGCCGATCCCCGCGCGCATCCGCTCGGGCAGCCCCACGCCGTCGTCGTCCACCGTGACGTGCAGATCCCCGTTCAGGCACAACTTCACCTCGGCCGACCGCGCGTTGGCGTGCCGGTGCACGTTGGTGAGGGCCTCCTGGACGATCCGGTACGCGGCGACCTCGGCGGCGGCGGGCAGGCACCCGACCTCCCCCTCCACGCGCACGTCCACTCTGGGGCCGTCCCCGGAGGCGACGACGCCGCCGAGCGCCCGGATCGCCCCGGCCAGGCCCAGGTCGTCCAGCGCGGGCGGCCGCAGTCCCTGCACCAGCTCGCGGATGTCGCCGATCGTGCGGCCCATGGTCGCCCGCAGATCCTCCAGCAGCGCGTCCGCGGCCTCCGGGTCGGTCCTGAGCGTGATGCGGGCGGCGTCCACGGTCATCGCGAGACTCGCCAGCGTCGGCCCGAGCCCGTCGTGCAGGTCGCGGCGCAGCCGGCGCCGCTCGTCCTCCCGGGCCCGCAGGATGCGCTCCTTGGAGCGCTGCACGTCGGCGGCCAGCCGCGCCGCGTTCGCGAGCTCCGCGAGGTTGCGGGCCAGGATGCCCGACAGGCGGGCGTCCGGCGGGCGGGTGACGCCGAACCGCAGCCGCCCCACCGGCTCCCCGTGCCACACCAGGGGGATGAGGTGCGGACGCTCGCCCGGGACGCCGTCCTCCGCCGAGATCGTCCGGCCGTCGCGGTCCAGGACCTCGATGACCACGCCCGTCGCGTGCAGCGCGGACCGCGCCACCTCGGCGCCGACGGCCAGCGCCGCGCCGGGATCGGCGGCGGTCTGGAGCCGCCGGTTGAGCCGGTCGGCGATCCGGTACGGGTCGCGCTCGCCGTGCACGACCCGGTCCACCGTCCGCTGGATGCGACGCCGCGCCGGCTCGAACAGCGCGCCCGCCGCGATCGCGCCCACCAGGCCGGCCAGCGCGCCGTGCCCCGCCACGAGCATGCTCGTCATGCCGAGCAGCGCGAAGTACACGCCGGTGATCACCACGGCGAGCCCCGCGTACACGAGCGTCCGGCCGACCACGAGGTCGATGTCGTACAGCCGGTACCGGGTGATGGCGATCGCGATGCAGATCGGGACGGCCACGATCGTCAGGCTGCGCAGCGGATCGCCGATCGCGGTGTTCTCCCCGGCGTAGATGACCGCCTCGGCGAGCACGCCCGGGTACACGACCCAGCCGATCTGCCGCCGCACGTCCGGCGCCGCCCGGACGAACCGGACCACCACCGACAGCACCGCCCCGGCCAGCGTGGCGACGATCAGCGCGGCGATGGGCGGCGGTATCTCCGCGAACGGGTAGATCGACACCCCGTTGTGGAACCGGCGCGCGCCGGGGTCGATCGTCAGGTGCACGCAGACGACGACCGGGACCAGGCACGCCATGGCCAGCACCGGCCGGAACCGGGCCGACACCAGCCGCCCGTCCGGGAAGATCAGCGGCAGCACCAGCGTGAGCACGAACGTGTCGACCGCCCACAGCCAGGTGCCGAGCCAGAGGAAGAACCCCGCGAGCGCCCAGCCCCGGAGCTCCAGCCACGGCCCCAGGTTCAGCGCCAGGACGTAGACGGCCGCGCTGACGCCCGCGCCCATCATCAGCCAGCCGACCCGCAGGCGGGGCCGGTGCCGCAGCAGGAGCGCGGCCACGCCCGTCCAGCACAGCGCCACGAGGATCTCCGGGTGCCACCAGACCATCCGCGCGTCCGCCGGCAGCGAGCCGCCCACGGCGAGCGACGCGGCGACCAGCAGGACCGCCCCGCAGGCGAGCGCGCCCGCCGCGCCCCCCGCGCCGCGGCCCGCCCCGCGACTCTGGGCCACCGTCACCATCCTGGGCTCCCGGGTCGGAAAGTAATGGAATGTTAAAGCGTCCGGGTCTCGGTCCCGCACTCATCGGGGCGTCCGCGTGCGGACGGCGTGGCCGGAACCGGCCGCGACCCGCCGCCGGGCACCGGGTGTGCCGAGATAGTAACCACGCAAAACGGAAACTAGCCATGAAAAGGCATGTCAGGGACCCATACGGAACCAGACGAACACCCCGCGGAGACCGGCCACGCCATCCCCGAGCCCCCAGGGAGAGCACAACCGCCGAACGTCCCCGGCGGCGCCGACTCGGCCGTCAGGGCCGCGATGCGGACAGATGGCCGCGAGGAAGCCGACCGGGTCGCGGCCCGTGCCCGGCCGGTACGGGCCCCACGGTTCTGCGGGTGCGGTCGTGGTGCGGCCGGCCTTGCGGACGCGTGGCCGGACGGGGGCGCCGGACGGGGCGCCGGACGCGCCTTGCGGAAGGCGATGCGGGGGTGGGCGGGTGCGCGTGTGGAGAGCGTGGGCGGGACCGCCGGATGGGAGCGGCGGGTGGCGCGGCGGTGTTCTGCGGGTGCGGTCGTGGTGCGGGGCGGGGAGGGTGGTCAGGGTTTGGGGGGCGGGTAAAGGCCCGCCAGGAGGGCCTGCGTGCCCCGGCGGACCTGGCCCGGGTCGACGTCGTCGAGGATGAGCCGCTGGAGCATGAAGCCGGGCACCACGCCGAAAAGGGTCCTGCCGGCGGCCTCGGGGTCGGTGTCGGCGGGCAGCCGGCCGGCGTCGACGAGCCGGTGCACGTAGCGGATCCACGTGTCGCGCAGCGTGCGTATGGTGGCGGCGACGTAGCCGTGGATCTCGGCGTCGTACATCGCGAGCGCCCAGCCCTGCGGGGCCAGGCGGAGGATGCCGTCCTCCCCGGACATGGCCATGGCGCGCACGGTGATCCGCTCGATCAGCTCGTCCGGCGGCAGGAGCGGGTCGGCGTCCACGAGCTCGGTCAGGTAGGTGTGGAGGTCCCCGACGACGGTCGACAGGATCGCCTCGATGATCTCGTTCTTGCTCTTGAAGTACCGGTAGACGGCACCGGCCGAGAGGCCCGCCTCCGCGAAGATGTCCTGCATCGACGTCGCGTGGACGCCCTGGCGGATGAAGCGCGCGCGGGCCGCGTCCAGGATCTGGCGGCGCCGCCGCTCCAGGTGCTCTTCGCTCACTCTCGGCATGTCCCCAATGTAAAACGAACGTTCGTTCTTGACAACACGGCGGGACGGTGTGAACCTCGTTAAGAGAACGGACATCCGCTTTTTTAGGAGCAGGTCGTGCAGTCCTCACTCGCCAAGCGCACCGCCGGGGTCGCCGTCGGCGCCGCGCTGCTACAGCTCTTGATGATCCTGGCCTTCACCTGGCCTGTCACCCGGACGGCCCCGCGCGACGTCCCGATCGTGGTGGCGGGGCCGGGCGCGGCCGCGACGGCCGAACGGCTCGAGCGGACGCGGCCCGGCGTGTTCGACGTCGCGGTGCTGACCGGCGCGGACGACGCCCGCGCCGCGATCGCCGACCGGGAGGCGTACGGCGCCATCGTCACGACGCCGTCGGGCCCCCGCGTGCTCACCGCGTCCGCCGCCTCGCCCATGGTGGCGCAGCAGCTCACCGAACTCGCCGGGAACCTCGCGGGCGCCCGGCCGGCCGCGCCCGTCCAGGACGTCGTCGCCGCCGACCCGGACGACCCGCGCGGCGCCGGCCTCGCGTCGCTCGTCCTGCCGCTGATCATGTCGTCGCTCGCCGCCGCGGTGCTGCTGACGTTCGCGGTCCCGAGCGCGGCGTGGCGGGCCGCGGGCGTGCTGCTGTTCGCGGTGCTCGGCGGTCTGGGCGTCGCCGGCCTCGCCTACGGGTGGCTGTCGCTCGTCCCCGGCCCCTACCTCGCGGTCGCCGGCGTCGCCGGGCTCACCGTCCTCGCGGTGACCGGGGCCGTCGCCGGCCTGGGCGCCGCGGTAGGACGGGCGGGCATCGGCATCGGCGCGCTCACGTTCCTGCTGCTCGGCAACCCGCTGTCCGGGATCACCACGGCACCGGAGATGCTGCCGGAACCGTGGGGCGCGATCGGGCAGTTCCTCCCGCCCGGCGCGGCGGGCACGCTGATCCGGTCGGCGACGTTCTTCGACGGCGCCGGCGCGGGCGCCCCGCTCGCGGTGCTGCTGGCCTGGTCGGCCGCCGGGCTCGCCCTGCTGGGCGTCGGAGCGCTGCGCAAGCCCCGCACCGAGGCCGCCCGCGAGAGCGATCCGGTGCCCGCCTGACCGGGACACGGAAGTCGCCGTTCGCCCGTCCCGGTGCGTATCTGGTCAGTAACCTTATGTGACCTGATCGCATCGGAAGGGCGGACATGGCGGCGTTCCTGCTGGGCCGGACGGTACGGGCCGTGCTCCAGGCCGTGCTCGGCGCGAGCCTCGTCTACCTGCTGGCCGCCGCCGCGCTCGACCCCCGCGCCCACCTCGCGGGCCGCGCGCAGCGCCCGCCGGACGCCGTCGTGGACGCCCGCCTCGCCCGGCTCAACCTCGACCCCCGGGTCCCGCCGCCCGCCCGTTACCGGGTCTGGGCGGCGGGCGTCGTGCGCGGCGACCTCGGCCGGACGCTGGACGGCCGCCCCGTCGGCGCCGAGCTGCGCCGCCGCCTCGCCGTCGGCGTCCGGCTCGTCCTCCCCGGCGCGGTGCTCGGCTCGGCCCTCGGGATCGCCCTCGGCGCCTGGTCCGCGGCGCGGCGCGGCCGGGCCGCGGACCGGATCGTCTCCCTGCTCGCGTACGCGCTCGCCGCCGTCCCGGTGTTCGTCCTCGCCGTCCTCCTGCAGATCGCCGCGGTCGCCGTCAACGACGCCGCGGGCGTCCGGATCCTCACCTGGACGGGCGAGACGGCCCGCGGGCTGCTGCTCCCGACCCTCGTGATCGCGCTCGCGCAGGCCGCCCTCATCGCCCGCTACCAGCGCGGGCCGACGCTCGACGTGCTGGACGCCGCGTTCGTCCGGGCGGCCCGCGCGAAGGGGCTGCGCCGCCGCGGGGCGCTGCTCCGGCACGCCCTGCGGCCCGCGCTGGTCCCGATGACCGGACGCCTGCCGCACACCGCCGCGATGCTGCTGCTCGGCGGCATGCTCGTCGAGCAGGTCTTCGGACGGCACGGGCTCGGCGAATGGCTGGCCGCCTCGGTCGCGCGCGGCGACGTCAACGCGGTCGCCGCCGTCGGCGGCCTCGCGGCCTGCGCGGTACCGGCGGCCGCGCTCGCCGCGGACGTCCTGCACGGGCTCCTCGACCCGCGCGTCCGGTCCGCGTGAGCCGCACCGCCGCCGGGCTGGCCCTGCTCGCCGCGCTCGTCCTGCTGGCCGCCGCGGGACCCGCGCTCTCGCCCTGGGCGTGGGACGAGATCGACTTCGCGTCCTTCGGTGCGGGACCGTCGCGGCGGCACTGGCTCGGCACCACGCAGAACGGGCGGGACGTGTTCGCGGTGACCGTGCACGCGCTCCGCAGGTCGCTCCTGATCGGCATCGGCGTCGCCGTGCTCGCGACGCTCCCGGCGGCCGTCGTCGGCACCGTCGCGGGATACGCGGGCGGGCGCGCCGACCGCGCGCTGATGTGGTGCGCCGATCTGCTGTTCGTCCTGCCGCCGTTCCTTCTCGTGGCCGTCCTGGCGCCCGGCGCGGGCGCGCTCGGGCTCGTCGCCGTCCTCGCCGCGCTCCACTGGCCGCCGTCCGCCCGGACGGTCCGGGCCATGGCCCGGTCGCTGCGCGAACGCGAGTACGTCCTGGCCGCCCGGCTCGGCGGGGTGGGCGCCCCGCGCACGGTCGTCCGGCACGTCCTGCCGTCGCTCGCGTCCCTGCTCGCGGTGGACGCGGGGCTGAACGTCGGCGCCGCGGTCATCGCCGAGAGCGGGCTCGCCCATCTCGGGTTCGGCGCGCGCCCGCCCGGCGTCTCGCTCGGCACCCTGATCGCCGACGGCGGCACGGCCGTCCTCGCGTTCCCCTGGCGGTTCGGGTTCCCGGCCGCGCTCCTGGTCCTGATCGCCGTCGCCGCGAACCTGCTCGCCGACGGCGTCCGCGCCGCCCGGTGACGGTGCTCGCGGTCACGGACCTGCGGGTCCGCCACGCACCGGACGTCCTGGCCGTGCGGGGCGCGAGCTTCGCCCTGCGCGCGGGCGAGACGCTGGGCGTCGTCGGCGCGTCGGGCTCCGGCAAGACCGCCCTCGCCCTCGCCGTGCTCGGCCTGCTCCCGGACGGCGCGCGCGCCGACGGGTCGGTGCGGCTGCACGGAAAGGAGCTGCTCGGACGCACCGACGCGGAACTCTCGCGGATACGCGGCAAGGACCTGGCGATGGTGTTCCAGGACCTCTCGTCCCTCAACCCCGTCCGCACCGTGGGCGCCCAGATCGCCGAGGCCGTCCGCGTCCACCGGCGCACCGGCCGGGCGGCGGCGCGCGCGCAGGCCGTCGAACTGCTCGACCTGGTGGGCGTTCCGTGCGCGGCCCGGCGCGCTCGGGCTCACCCGCACGAACTCTCGGGCGGGATGCGGCGGCGCGTGCTGATCGCGATGGCGATGGCGCACGATCCGTCCGTCCTCATCGCGGACGAGCCGACCGCGGGCCTCGACGTCACCGTGCAGGCGCAGATCCTCGACGTGCTCCGCACCGCACGGGCGTCCGGGACCGCGACCGTCCTCATCGCGCACGACCTCGGTGTCGTCGCGGGCCTCGCCGACCGCGTCCTGGTGATGCACGACGGGCGCGCGGTCGAGCAGGGCCCGGCCGCGGAGGTCTACCGGCGCCCACGGTCGTCCCGCACGATCGCCCTGCTGCGCGCGGCGCCCCGCATCGCGCCGCGCCCGGCCCGCGCCCGCCCGCCCGGCCCGGCGGTGCTCGCCGTCGAGGCGCTCGTCCGCCGGCACGGCGCCGTGCGCGCGGTCGACGGCGTCACGTTCGACGTCCGGCGCGGCGAGACGCTCGCGCTCGTGGGCGAGTCGGGCTGCGGCAAGACGACCGTGCTGATGGAGATCGCCCGCCTGGCCCGCCCCCGGAGCGGCCGGATCACCGTCCTCGGCGAGGACACCGGCGCGCTCCGCCGCGCGCGCCGCAGGGAACTGCGCCGCGACGTCCAGCTCGTCTTCCAGGACCCGGACGCGTCGCTGAACCCCCGCATGCGCGTCCGCGCGATCATCGCCGAGCCGCTCACCGCGCACGGCCTGCCCGCACGCGAGCGCGTCCGGGAACTCCTCGACCTCGTGGGGCTGGAGCCCCGGCACGCGGATCGCCGCCCCGGCGAGCTGTCGGGCGGACAGAGGCAGCGAGTCGCCATCGCCAGGGCGCTCGCCCTGGAGCCGCGCCTACTGCTCCTGGACGAACCCGTGGCCGCCCTGGACGCGAACGTGCAGGGACGCGTGCTGAACGTCCTGCGAGAACTCCGGTCCCGGCTCGGTGTCGCCTCCGTGTTCGTCGCGCACGACCTCGCGGCCGTGCACCGGGTCGCCGACCGGGCGGCCGTCATGCACGCGGGCCGCATCGTCGAACTGGGCGCGGTGGGCGGGATCTACGCGGCCCCCGCGCACCCGTACACGCGCGCGTTGCTGGACGCGATCCCGATCCCCGATCCCGTCCTCGAGCGCGCCCGCCCCCGCGTCGTCCTGCACGGCGAGGCCCCCGACCCCTCGGACCCGCCCAGCGGCTGCCGCTTCCGCGCCCGATGCCCGGTCCATCCCGTGCTCCCGCCCGCCGCCCGCGCCCGGTGCGCCGCCTCGGACCCCGAGCCCCGCCCCACCGGCCGTCCGGACCACCAGGTCGCGTGCCACCACCCGTTGACCGAACACGCACCCCCGACCCCCCGGAGGACCGCATGAAGCCGACTCCCGGCGGCGCCCCCCGCCACCTCGCCGCCGAGCGTGCCTACCCGCCCCCGCACCACATCGGTGCAGCGGGACCCGGTGCGCCGGGTCGCCCGCCGATGGCCCCGTCCACCTACGCCCAGGGCAAGACGGAGCCGGCCGCCCGCGGAGCCGAGGCGGGCGCCGCCGACGTGATGATCTCCGGGGAGGGGAGGCCGGACGGGCGGAGCGTCGGCAGCGGCCTCGGTGTGCGTGCCGGCGCGCGCCCGTGGAGCCCTCGCGGCGGGGCGGGGAACGATGAGGGGAGCCGTGACGGTGCCGCTCGCGCGTGGGGGGACCGGGGGTGGCGGACGGTCGCCGCCGGGCTTGTCGCGGTGCCCGCGGCCCTGGGCGGAGCGGGGTGCACCGGGGGTACGGCACAGGAAATCGCGCCGAACGCCGTGCTGCCCCGGGCGGACGTCAATCCGATGCCGCGCGATCGCGTGCAGGACGGCGGCACTCTGCATTGGGCCCTGCCTGAATTTCCCGCGCAGTGGAACTTCCACCACTTGAACGGGAAAACGGGCTCGGTCGACCGGGTCGTCCAAGGGGCATTGCCCCGGCTCATGCGGGCGGACGAGAAAGGTGTGGTGCACCGTGTTCCGGAGTACCTCCGTTCGGCCGAGGTAAAGCGCGCTGGACGTGGGCAGACGGTCGTCTACCGGCTCAACCCCGAGGCGCGATGGTCGGACGGGCGGGCCATCGGGTACCGGGACTTCGCGGCGCAGGCGCGCGCGCTGTCCGGGCGGGATCCACGCTATGAGATCGCCGACGACACGGGGTACCGGCGCATTGCACGTGTTGAACGGGGCGTGGACGAACGTGTCGTGGAAGTCGTGTTCGATCGGCCGTACGCGGATTGGCGGAGCCTGTTCAGCCCCCTGTATCCGGCGTCGGCGTACAGCGACCCTCGGGCGTTCAATACCGGGTGGCTCGAACGGCCGCCCGTCACCGCGGGGCCGTTCGAGGTCGGGGACGTCGACCGCACGGCGAAGACGATCACGCTCGTGCGGGATCCGGACTGGTGGGGCAGGTCCGCGAAGCTCGATCGGATCGTCTACCGGGCGATGGACCCGGTGGCGATGCCGGGGGCGTTCGCCAACGGGGAGATCGGCCTGATGGAGGCGGGGCCGGACGCCGGTGCGCTGCGGCGGGTGCGGGGGACGCGCGGCGGCGAGGTCCGGCGGGCGGGCGGCCCGGACGCGCGGGTGTTCACGCTCAACGCGGCCGGGGCGATCCTGTCGGACGTGCGGGTGCGGCGCGCGGTGATGCTCGGCCTGGACCGGGACGCGATCGCCCGGTCCGACCTCGCGGGCCTCGGGGTCCCCGTGCGGACGCTCGGGAATCACTTCTACGTCGGCACCCAGCACGGCTATCGCGACAACTCGGACGTTCTCGGACGGCACGACCCCGCGGAGGCGGCGCGTCTCCTCGACGATGCGGGCTGGGGGAAACGGGGCCGCCACCGCGTGAAGGACGGGCGGACGCTCGCGCTCCGGTTCGTCGTCGCGGCCGGGCAGCCGATCGGCGCACGGGAAGGGGAGCTGGCGCGCGCACTGCTCGCACGCATCGGCGTTCGGGTCGACATCGAACCCGTTCCGGCCGACGACCTGTTCGGCCACATCACCCGGGGAGACTTCGACATCGCGCCGTTCTCCTGGTTCGGGACGCCGTTCCCCGTGTCGTCGATGCGGGCGGTTTACGCACGCCCACGGAAAGGGGAAGTCCGGCAGAACTACTCGGGAGGCGGCACTGCGGAGATCGATGAGGCGCTCGAGAAGGCGGTGACGGCGGAGGACGCGGCCGAGGTCCACGCCCTTGTGAACCGGGCCGACCGACTCGTGTGGCGGGAGGCGCTCGTCCTGCCGCTGTACCAGCGTCCCCAACTGGTCGCCGCGCGGGTGGACTTGGCCAATATCGGCGCCTGCGGTTTCTACCAGCCCGCTTACGAGGACGTCGGTTTCGCTCAGGAACCGTCGGACGACGGGTAGGGCAGTTCGATGCCTTTACGGTCGCTGGTGTAGCGGGCGTTCCACACGTAAAGCTTCAGGTCGTCCGCCGACACGCCCTCCTGGACGGGAAGGTCGGACGCGATCCGCACGAGGTACGTCGCGCCCGCGGGCATCATCTGGGTGCCCGCCTCCTCGAACGGGGGCTCGGCCCCGTCGACGCGGGCGATGATCTCGCTGTGGTTGGGGAGGGTGCACATGTCCTCGGGGATGCCGACCTGCGGCATGCACCGCTCGCGCGCGTCCTCCGGCACCTGGGCCACGGGCATGAAGAGGTCGGCGGGGAAGTCCAGCATGACGGGGCGGCGCTGCGTGTTCGTCAGGACGTAGTCGGCGTAGGCGTAGGTGGTTCCCGAGGGAGGGGCCTCGGTGGCGCCGAGCGGCTCGGCGCCGGTCCCGGAACCGACGGCCGCGAGGCCGTAGCCGTACCCCTCGGGGGTCGTGAAGTTCACCGCGGTGCCCGTCGGGGGCGCCGGCTGCGACGTCAGCGACGGGGAGACCGCGCCGGCCCCGCTCGCCCGCGACGGCGGCGCCCCGCCGCTCCCGCCGTCCGCCCCCGGCCGCAGGACGACGATCCCGGCGGCGATCGCGGCGATGCCGACGGCGCCCGTGAGGGCGCCGGCCAGGCCGAGGCGGCCCGCGCCGGCCCGGCGGGGCTTTCGCCGCCGCCCCCCGGCGGACCGCGGCCCGTTGCTGTACGACATGGTCTCCGTGCTCCCCTCAGCCCGTTGCGTCCGGATCGGTAAGCGCGTGCTGCCCGTGGGTGGCAGGTCACGATACCGGACACCCGGATCAGCACTGGACAGGCCGCTCTTGACGTGAGAAACGCCGAACCAGTAGGGCGAACGCCTACGAACCGCGTTCGATGAGGGCGTCGCGGCCGAGTCCCCGCAGGGACGCGTCGAGCACCTGCGCGGTGTGCGCGATCGCGATCCCGGCGCCGCGGCGCCGCAGCGCGCCCGCGATCTGCATCGTGCAGCCCGGGTTGGCGGCGACCAGCAGTTCGGCGCCGGTCGCGGACACGTTCGCCGCCTTGCGGTCGCCCAGCTCACCGGCCGCCTCCGGCTGCAGCACGTTGTACGTGCCGGCCGAGCCGCAGCAGATGTCGGGGTCGGCGATCTCCCGGACCGTCAGCTCCGGGATCGCCGCGAGCAGCGCCCGCGGCTGCGCCCGCACGCCCTGCGCGTGGGACAGGTGGCAGGCGTCGTGGTACGCGACGGTGACCGGAAGCGGCCTGCGCTCCGCGCGGGGCCCCAGCTCGGCGAGGAACTCCGCGAGGTCGCGGGCGCGATCCGACAGCGCGTCCGCCCGGCGCGCCCACGCCGGGTCGTCCGCCAGCAGCGCCCGGTACTCCTTCATCGACGACCCGCAGCCCGCCGAGTTCACCACGACGACGTCCACGCCCTCGAACGCCTCGATCGTCCGGCGGGCGAACGCGCGCGCCTCGTCCGCGCGTCCCGCGTGCATCGACAGCGCGCCGCAGCAGCCCTGCCCGCGCGGGACGACGACGTCGCACCCCTCCATCGCCAGCACGCGGGCCGTCGCCGCGTTGACGTCCGGGAAGAACTCGCCCTGGACGCAGCCGACCAGCATGCCGACGGTGGCGCGCCGGTCCCCGCGCGCGGCGACCCGCTCGGGCAGCCGCGGCGCCCGGCCGAGCGGCGGCGCGAGCCGCTCCATCGCCGCGAGCGACGGCGAGACGCGCTCCAGCAGCCCCGAGCGGCGGACGACCCGGTCCAGGCCCGACCGCTGGTAGGCGCGCAGCGGCCCGCGCAGCGCCCGCAGCCGCCGCCGGTACGGGAACAGCCGGAAGACCAGCTCGCGGACGGCCCGCTCCCGCAGCGGCCGCGGATGGTCGCGTTCGACCTCGGCCCGCGTCAGCTCGATCAGCCGGTCGTACTGGACGCCGGACGGGCAGGACGTCACGCACGCCATGCAGGCGAGGCACCGGTCGAAGTGCTCGACCATCGGAGCGCCGAGCGGCTCGCCCTTCGCGTGCTGGTCCATCAGGTGGATGCGGCCGCGCGGCGAGTCCATCTCCTCGCCCCACAGCACGTACGTCGGGCACGTCGGCAGGCAGAACCCGCAGTGCACGCAGTCGCCGAGCAGGTTCGCCCGCTCGTCCGGCGAACCGGGGAGCGGTGGTCCGGTCTGAGGGGCGCTCATCAGATACCTCCCGTGAAACGGCCGGGGGACAGCCGGTGGTCGGGGTCGAACTGGTCCTTGACGCGCCGCATCAGCGCCAGCGCGGGGACCGGGCCCCACACGTCGACGGCGTCGCGCACGTCCCGGGGGGCATAGCGGACGACCGCGCCGCCCTTGTGCCGGGCCAGCGCGGCCCGGACGTCGGCGAGGACGTCCGCGACGTTCCCGGACGGGACCGCGCCGGGGGACAGGCCCACGTACCCGTGCCCGTCTCCGCTCCAGGCCACGGCGGCCCCGGCCGCGGGGAGCGCGGCCAGCAGGTCGCGGAGCGCGGGCGGGGGCGCGGCGACGTCGAGCAGGACGGTGCCGTCCGGGTAGCGGCCCCAGCCGCCGGGCGGGTCCTTTGAGACGCGTGCGGCTCCGCCCAGGAGCGCGGCCGTCTGCTCCGCGCGCGCGCCGACACCGTCCGGGACTCCCTCGAGCAGGACGGCCACCGTCCCGGGGGAGAGGTACTCGACGGCACTCGGAACCACGGGCGAATGCAGGACGGCCTGCACCGCCTCGTGCGCCTCCTCCGGGCCGTCGACGGAACGGGCGACGTACGCGTGGGCGGCCGGGATCGGGTGCAGGCGGAACGTGGCCTCGACGATGAGCCCCAGCGTCCCGTACGAGCCGCAGAACAGCCGCCCCAGGTCGTACCCGGCGACGTTCTTGACGACCTTGCCGCCCGACTTCGCCACTTGACCGTCCGCCCGGACGATCGTGAGCCCGATGACCAGGTTCCTCGGGGTTCCGTAAAGGGTCCGGAGCGGACCGGACGCTCCCGCAGCGATCGTCCCGCCGACCGTGGAGCCGGGCAAGGGCGCGTCCAGGGCGAGCCGCTGCCCCTCGCCCGCGAGCTCCTCGCCCAGCCGTTCCAGCGGCGTCCCCGCCTGCGCGGTGGCCACGAGATCGCCCGCGGCGTGCTCGACGAGGCGGTCGAGCCGCCGGGTGTCCACGATCAGGTCGCAGCGGTGCGGGGGCGTGCCCCAGTCCAGCCGCGTCTCGCCGCCGCGCGGGACGACCGCCAGCCCGTGCTCGGCGGCGACCCGCATCACCTCCGCCGCCTCGCCGACCGTGCCGGGCGCGGCGACGACGGCGGGCTCGACTCCCAGCACGCCCTCCTCCGGCTCGCCGGGACGGACGTCGCCACAGACCTTCGCCAGCGCGCCGAGCGCGTCATGAGGCCGCATCAGAACAGGTCCGCCTTTCCCTCGAACGGGTGGGGCCCTTTGCGCACACCGGGAACCTCCCCGCACAGGCGCGGCGTCGGGAACACCTTCCCGGGGTTGCAGACACCCGCCGGGTCGAACCCGCAGCGCACCATCTGCATGGTGTCCAGGTCGGCGTCGCTGAACATGCGCGGCATGTACCGGGACTTGTCCACGCCCACGCCGTGCTCGCCCGTAATGGACCCGCCGTGCTCGATGCAAAGATCCAGGATCGCGCCCGACACTTCCTCTGCGCGCGCGCCCGCACCTTCTTCGGCGTCGTCGAACAGCACCAGCGGATGCAGGTTCCCGTCTCCCGCGTGGAACACGTTCGCGACCCGCACCCCGGACTCCGCCGACAGCTCGTCGATCCGCGCGAGCACCCGCGGCAGGGCCGTCCGCGGGATGACGCCGTCCTGCACGATGTAGGCGGGGCTGATCCGCCCCACCGCGGCGAACGCCGACTTGCGGCCCGTCCAGATCAGGGCCCGTTCCGCGTCGTCGGTCGCGACCCGGATCTCGAACGCGCCCGCGTCCAGGCACATCCGCTCGACCTGCGCGAACTGCGCCGCGACCTCCGCCTCCGGGCCGTCCAGCTCCACGATCAGGACGGCGCCCGCCCCCGGCGGGTAGCCGCACCGCACCGCCGCCTCCGCCGCCTCGATCGACAGCGCGTCCATCATCTCGATCGCCGCCGGGACGACCCCCGCGCCGATGATCGCCGACACCGCCGTGCCGCCCGCCTCGATCGACCCGAACGCCGCCAGCAGCGTCTGCACGGTCTCCGGCACCCGCGTCAGCCGCACGGTGATCTTCGTTGCGATGCCGAGCGTCCCCTCCGCCCCGACGAACACGCCGAGGAGGTCGTAGCCCGGGCCGTCCGCCGTCAGCTCCACCAGCTCCCCGTCGGGGGTGACGACCTCGCAGGCCAGCACGTGGTGCGCGGTGAACCCGTACTTCAGGCAGTGCGCGCCGCCGGAGTTCTCCGCCACGTTCCCGCCGACCGAGCAGATCTGCTGGCTGGACGGGTCCGGCGCGAAGTAGTACCCGTACGGCCGCACGGCGCGCGTCACGTCCAGGTTGATCACCCCGGGCTCCACCACCGCCCGCTGCCCCGGAATGTCGATCTCCAGGATCCGCCGCATCCGCGACGTCACGATCAGGACGCCGTCCGCGCGGGGGAGCGCCCCGCCCGACAGCCCGGTCCCCGACCCGCGCGCCACGTACGGGACGCCCGTCGCCGCGCACTCGCGGACGATCGCCGCGACCTGCTCGGCGGTGTCGGGCAGCACGACGACGGCGGGCGAGCACCGATGGTTCGTCAGCCCGTCGCACTCGTACGTCCGCAGCCGCACGGGGTCGGTGATGATCCGTTCCGGTCCCAGCAACGCGTCCAGGCGCCCCGCGAGCGCCTTCAGCTCCGGCTCCATCGTCTCAACGATCCTCCCTGCCCCCGCCCGCCCGCAATGCATGGACGGCCGTGGCGGCCCGGGACGGAACCCGGACCGCCACGGCCGGACCGTTCGCTCAGCTCATCCGCTCGTAGGCGGGGGTGGTGAGGAACTCGGAGTAGTCGTCGGCGAGCGTGACCTCCTTGAACAGGGCCACCGCCTCGTTGTAGCGGGGCTCCTTGAACGCGTCGCCCAGCTCGGCGCGGATCTTGCCCAGCTCCTCGTCCAGCAGCCGCTCCACCCACTCCTTGGTGATCTTCTGGCCCTCGGCGGTGGAGACGCCGTTGTAGATCCACTGCCACACCTGCGAGCGGGAGATCTCCGCCGTGGCCGCGTCCTCCATCAGGTTGTGGATGGCGACCGCGCCCGCGCCGTCCAGCCAGGTGGCCAGGTAGCGCAGCGCCACGTCGATGTTGTTCCGCAGCCCCGCCTCGGTGATGTCGCCCGGGGTGGCCTTGACGTTGAGCAGGTCGGCGGCGGTGACGTCGACGTCCTCGCGGAGCCGGTCGCGCTGGTTCGGCTTGTCGCCGAGGACGCCGTCGAAGACCTCGCGGCAGATCGGGACGAGGTCGGGGTGCGCGACCCAGGAACCGTCGAACCCGTCGCCGGACTCGCGGGTCTTGTCCGCCCGCACCTTCTCCAGCGCGACCTTGTTGACCTCCTCGTCCCGGCGGGACGGGATGAACGCCGCCATGCCGCCGATCGCGTGCGCGCCGCGCTTGTGGCAGCTGCGCACCAGCAGCTCGGTGTAGGCGCGCATGAACGGCGCGGTCATCGTGATCGCGTTGCGCTCCGGCAGGACGAACTCGGCGCCGCGGTCGCGGAACTTCTTGATGACCGAGAACAGGTAGTCCCACCGGCCCGCGTTCAGCCCGGCGGAGTGGTCGCGCAGCTCGTAGAGGATCTCCTCCATCTCGAACGCGGCCGGGATCGTCTCGATCAGGACGGTCGCGCGGATGGTCCCCCGCGGGATGTTCAGGTGGTCCTGCGCCAGGTTGAACGCGTCGTTCCAGAGCCGCGCCTCCTGGTGCGCCTCCATCTTCGGCAGGTAGAAGTACGGCCCCTTGCCCTTGTCGATCTGCCGCTGCGCGCAGTGGAAGAAGTAGAGGCCGAAGTCGAACAGCGACCCGGACATGGGCTCGCCGTCGATCAGCAGGTGCTTCTCGTCCATGTGCCAGCCGCGCGGCCGGACGACGATCGTCGCCAGCTCGCCGTCCTCCTTGAGCGCGTACGACTTGCCGCTCTTGGGGTCGGTGAAGTCGATCGTGCGGTCGAGGGCGTCCCGCAGGTTGAGCTGGCCCTCGATCATGTTGTTCCACAGCGGGGTGTTGGCGTCCTCGAAGTCGGCCAGCCACACCTTCGCGCCCGAGTTCAGCGCGTTGATCGTCATCTTCCGGTCCGTCGGGCCGGTGATCTCGACGCGGCGGTCCTCGAGCCCCGGCGCGGGGTCGGCGACGCGCCACGAGTCGTCCTCGCGGATGTGCGCGGTCTCGGGGAGGAAGTCGAGCGTGCCGCCCTCCGACAGCCGGCGCTGCCGCTCCGCGCGGGCCCCGAGGAGCTCCTTGCGGCGCCCGCCCAGCTCGCGCTGGAGGGCGGCGAGCAGGCCGAGCGCCTCCGGCGTCAGGATCTCCTCGTACCGGTCGCCGAGCGGCCCGGTGATCTCGATGCCGTCCTGGTTGCCCATCTGCCCGCCCTTTCGTCTAGCGAAATTCCATTTCTGTTACGCGAAGAACGTTACTCGGGGGTACACGCGCCGGTCAAAGCGGGTGCGCCCCCGGCCGCCCTCCTCCCGATCTCCCCGCCGCGGCCCGCGGCAACCGCCCCGCGGAACCGGCGCATAAGCAGGTGACGCGGGAGACGCCGCGTGAGACGATCGACGGGAAGATACGGCCGCGCCGCGGCGTTCTACCGAGGACATATGACTCAACTTTTCACTGCAGACCAGACCGCGGACGAGCTCGAGCCCATGACCGGCGAGCTCGACCTCGAGGACCGGCGGGCACTGCGCCGCGTCGCCGGACTGTCCACCGAGCTGACCGACGTCACCGAGGTCGAATACCGTTCCCTGCGGCTGGAGCGGGTCGTCCTGGTCGGCGTCTGGACCGAGGGCACCGCCGAGGCCGCCGAGAACTCGCTGCGCGAACTCGCGCTGCTCGCCGAGACGGCCGGGTCCGAGGTGCTCGAGGGCCTCGTGCAGCGGCGCTCCCGTCCCGACCCGGCCACCTACATCGGGTCCGGCAAGGCCGCCGAACTGCGCGACGTCGTCATCGCGACCGGTGCCGACACCGTCATCTGCGACGGCGAGCTCGCCCCGAGCCAGCTGCGCCACCTGGAGGACACCGTCCAGGTCAAGGTCATCGACCGGACCGCCCTGATCCTCGACATCTTCGCCCAGCACGCCAAGAGCCGCGAGGGCAAGGCGCAGGTCGAGCTCGCGCAGCTCGACTACCTGCTGCCCCGCCTGCGCGGCTGGGGCGGCAACCTGTCCCGGCAGGTCGGCGGCCGCGCCGCCGGCGGCGTCGGGATCGGCGGCCGCGGCCCCGGCGAGACCAAGATCGAGCTGGACCGGCGGCGGATCCGCACCCGGATGGCCAAGCTGCGCCGGCAGATCGCCGAGATGTCCAAGTCGCGCGACACCAAGCGCGGCGGCCGCCGCCGCCACGACGTGCCGGCGGTCGCCATCGCCGGCTACACCAACGCGGGCAAGTCGTCCCTGCTCAACCGGCTCACCGGCGCCGGGGTGCTGGTGGAGAACGCCCTGTTCGCCACCCTCGACCCCACCGTCCGGCGCGCCGAGACCCCCGGCGGCCGCGCCTACACGCTGGCCGACACCGTCGGGTTCGTCCGGCACCTGCCGCACCAGCTCGTCGAGGCGTTCCGCTCGACGCTGGAGGAGGTCTCCGACGCGGGCCTGATCCTGCACGTCGTGGACGGCTCCGACCCCGACCCGGAGGCGCAGATCGACGCCGTCCGCGAGGTCCTGCGCGAGATCGACGCCCAGGACGTCCCCGAGATCATCGTGATCAACAAGGCGGACGCCGCCGACGAGCTCGCGATCGCCCGGCTGCGGCGCCGCGAGCCGAACAGCGTCGTCGTCTCCGCCCGCACCGGGGCCGGCATCGAGGAGCTGCGCGCCGCGATCGAGGCGGGGCTGCCCGGCCTCGAGGCCGAGCTGCACGTGCTCGTCCCGTACGAGCGGGGCGACCTGGTCGCGCAGGTCCACGAGCGCGGCGAGATCCTCGAGCAGGAGCACCTCGCCGAGGGCACGATGCTGCACGCGCGCGTCCCCGACGACCTCGCCGCCGAGCTCGCCCGGTTCGAGGCCGCCCCCGCCTGACCCTCCCCGCGAACCCCGCCGGATCCGATCCGGCGGGGTTTTCGGTCGAGAATCCACCGAATTCCGGCCATTCCTAAATGGACGCACGGTCGCCATGTGGTGACAGCTTCGCCAATCGGCTTGACCGGGCCGCCGAATTCCGTACGGTCATAGCTCTATGGGCGGGGCGGCGGGCGTCGACGAAAGGTTGTCGGAGGGGCCTCCGGTGCACTACCGTGACGGAACCGATATCTCCGGTCTCGTTGCCTGTGGTGGTCGCACGATCACCCGACCCTCCAACGGTGAATCGCCGGCACCCAGTCGGCGTCTCGGATCGAGAGCAGGTGGACCACTTCATGGCGTCCGGTACGTCGTCCCATCAAGGCCGGTGAACCAATGACGGTACGGCTGTTGACGAACATCGGCAGGCTCTGGACGGGCACCGACGTCTGCAGCAACGCCGCCGTGCTCATCCACGACGACCGGATCGTCTGGGCCGGCCCGGCATCGGACCTCCCGCAGAGCATCCCCGGCGTCATCGACGACATCGTCGACGTCGACCACGTGGAGAACCTCGGCGGCGGGCTCGTCACCCCCGGGCTCATCGACGCCCACGCCCACCCCGTCTACGCGGGCAACCGCTGGGCCGAACTCGCGATGCGCACCAGCGGATCGTCCCACTCGGCCATCGCGGCCGCCGGCGGCGGCGTCAACTCGACCGTCACCGTCACCCGCGGCACCGACCCCTGGACCCTGTGCAACGGCGTCCGCGAACGCCTCCGCCAGTGGATCATCGCCGGGACCACCACCGTCGAGGCCAAGACCGGCTACCACCTGACCCGCGACGGCGAACTCGCCGACATCCGGATGCTGCGCTCCCTCGAGTCCGAACCCTCGATGCCCCGCATCCACGCGACGTTCCTCGCCGCGCACATCCTCCCGCCCGAGTTCTTCGGCCGCCGCCGCGACTACATCGAGGCCGTCCGCCTGTGGGCCGGCGACGCCGCCGTCGCGGGCGCCGACAGCATCGACGTCTACTGCGACGAGGGCCACTTCACCGCCGAGGAGGCCCGCGCCCTCCTGCTCACCGGCAAGCGCGCCGGCCTGAAGGCCCGCATGCACGCCTGCGCCAACGAGCGCGTCGGCGCCGCGCAGGTCGCCGCCGAGGTCGGCTGCGCCTCCGCCGACCTGCTCACCCAGGCCAACGACGACGACATCAAGGCCCTCGCCCACGCCGGCGTCACCGCCACCGTCTGCCCGGGCAGCGCCCTCAACAGCAGCCGCGCCCCCGCGCCCGTCCGGCAGATGCTCGACCGCGGCGTCACCGTCGCGCTCGGCACCGACCACAACCCGGGCCAGTGCGGCATCACGTCCATGCCGCTGGTCATCGGCCTCGCCGTCGCCATGTTCGGCCTCAGCGTCACCGAGGCGCTCCGCGCCGCCACCCTCGGCGGCGCCGCCGCCCTCCGCTACGGCGACCGCGGCTCCCTCGCCCCCGGCATGCTCGCCGACATCGTGCTCTGGGACGCCGACCACGAGGGCGCCTTCGCCTGGGCCTTCGGCCTCCGCGCCCACCGCGTCTGGCGCGGCGGCGTCCCCGTCCAGCCCTGACGCCCCGCGCACCCGCGGGGTTCGCGCCGGCACGGTCGTCCACCACGCGCGGACGCGCGTCCCCGCCGTCGAGCCCGCCCGCACCGGCGAGGCGCCGCGGCCGCCGGTGCGCGGCAACGGCCCGCCCCCGCCGTCGAGTTATCCACAACCGATGATGAAGCGGCGACACCCCGTCACGGCCGCTTAACGTCGGCCGCATGAAAGCGTCCGACCGCCTCCAGGCACTCGTCGACCGCGTGCGGGACGCGCCCCCGCAGGACCCGCCCGCCGCCCGCCTGCGCGCGGCGCCCGACCGCCCGGGCGTCCGCGCGCTCGTCCTCCTCGCCGTGATCGCCGCCGTCGTGGCCGCCGGCTACCTGTGGGCGTCCCGCCCACGCCCCCACGCCGCACCGGCGCCGGACGCGAGCGTCGCGACCCTCGCCGCCGGACCGGCCTCGACGCCCGCGACGCCCGCGACGCCCGCATCGCCCGCGCCGCCCTCCGGCACGGTCGTCGTCCACGTGCTCGGAAAGGTGCGGAAACCGGGCGTGATCACCCTCCCGGCGGGCTCCCGCGTCGCCGAGGCATTGGAGGCCGCCGGGGGAGTGCGCCGCGGCGTGCGGACCGGCCCCCTCAACCTCGCCCGCAAGCTGGTGGACGGCGAGCAGATCCCGGTGGGCGTCCCCGCGCCCACACCCCCGCCCGGCGCCCCGCAGCCAACGCCGCCCGGCGACGCCGGGCAGCCGGTCGACCTGAACACCGCCACCGTCGACCAACTGGACGAACTGCCCGGCGTGGGCCCCGTCCTGGCCGGCCGCATCATCGAGTACCGCACCCAGAACGGCGGCTTCCGCTCGGTCGACCAGCTCCAGGACGTCGACGGCATAGGCGCGAGCCGCTTCGCCGACCTCAAATCGAAGGTCCGCGTATGACCGCCACCACCGGCCCCTTCACCGGGCCGCCGCCCGGCGCCGGGCGCCCGTGGGGGCTTCGGCTGGACGGTCGAGGTCGGGCCGTCTGGTGCGTCCGCCTCCGGCTTTGCGGCGGGGATGCGGTGTGCGCGGGGGCGCCTCGGTACCGCGAGCGGCGGTCGGGCGTGCGGGCGGGTGGCGTTCGGACGGTTCATACCGGCGCCTTGTTCAGGCCGGGCGGTCGAGTGCGCGGTGTGCGTGTCGGGTTCTTGGCCTCGGGCGACGCGCGTGCTTTGGACGGGGCGGGGTGGGGGCAGTGCGTGGGGCGGCCGGCTTCGGCGTTACGGCGTTGCGGCGGTCGGGTGCTACGGCGGCCGGGCGTTCGGGGGGCCGGGACGAGGTTGACGGCGGGGGAGTGGGATGAATCATGATCTGCGGCTCGTCCTGCCGGCTCTGGCGGCGTGGCTTACGGCCGCGGTCGCCATCGGGGTCGCGCCGGCCGTGTCGTACGCGCTCGCGGCGGTGGCGGCGGTGGCGGCCATCGGTGTCCTGGTGCCCCGCCGGGCAGGGGCCCACCGGCTCATCGCCGGGGCGGTGCTCGCCTGCGCAGCCGCGGCGGCCGTCGGCGTCGCGTTGCGCGCCACCGCGGTCGGCGGCGGTCCGGTGCCCGACCTGGCCCGTGCCGGAGGCACCGCGGCCGCCGAGGCCGTCGTCACGGGGGATCCGCAGGCCACGGGCGGCGCGACGCGGAAGACGATCACGCTCCGGGCGCGCGTGGAGACCGTGGGGCGGACGGACGTTCGTGTTCCCGTGCTGCTCATCGCGCACGATCGTCGCTGGCTGGGTCTCGTCCCCAGCCAGCGGGTGCGGTTCACCGGCAGGTTCCGGGAACCCCGCGGGGACCGGCTCCTGGCCGCCGTGGTGCTCGTCCGCGGCGCGCCGTCCGTCCGCTCCCCGCCGTCCGGGGCGCAGCGGGCCGCCGAGGCCGTCCGGGCCGAGCTGCGCGCGGCCACCGACGTCCTGCCGCCCGGCCAGCGCGGAGTACTGCCCGCGATGGTGGTCGGTGACACGTCGCGGATCCCGCCGGACCTCGCCGACGACTTCCGCACGGCGGGACTCGCCCATCTCCTCGTCGTGTCCGGCGCGAACCTCGCGATCGTCATCGGCGCGGTCGTCGGGCTGTGCCGCCTCGTCGGGCTCGGCCGCCGCGCGCCCCCGCTCGCCGTCATCGCGGTCTGCGCGTTCGTCGTCGTGGCACGGCCGGAGCCGAGCGTGCTGCGCGCCGCCGTCATGGGCGTCGTCGGCCTGCTCGCCCTGTTCGCCGGGCGCCGCCGGCAGGGGCTGCCCGCGCTCGGCGCCGCGGTGCTGCTGCTCGTCCTGATCGACCCCGCGCTGGCGCGTTCGTACGGGTTCGCGCTGTCGGTGGCGGCGACCGCGGGCCTGCTCGTCCTCGCGCCGCCCTGGCGGGAGCGTCTCGCCCGGTACCTGCCCGGCCCGCTGGCGGACGCCCTCGCCGTCGCGGCGGCGGCCCAGACGGCCGTCGCCCCGATCCTCGTCATGCTGTCCGGAGAGGTCGGTGTCGTCTCGGTGTTCGCGAACCTGCTGGCCGCCCCCGCCGTGGCGCCCGCCACGCTGATCGGGGCGCTCGCCGCGGTCGTCGCGCCCTTCGCGCCGCCGCTCGCCCGGCTGCTCGTCCGACCCGCGGGCCTCGCCGTCGGCTGGATCATCGGGGTCGCGCGCGTCACCGCCGACCTCCCGTACGCGACGGTGCCCTGGCTCGCGGGCGGGCTCGGCGCCGTGAGCCTGTCGGTGGCGGCGACCGCGGTCCTGCTCGTCCTGCGCAGCTTCCGCGCGCGGCTGGTCGTGGCGGCGCTCCTCACCGGGATCCTGGTCGCGGTGGTCGCCCTGCGGGTGACGGCGCCCGGATGGCCCCCGCCCGGCTGGCGGATGGTCGCGTGCGACGTCGGCCAGGGCGATGCGGTGGTGCTCGCGGCCGGGCCCGGCCGTGCCGTCGTCGTCGACGCGGGCCCCGAACCGGGCCCGGTCGACGCCTGCCTGGACCGCCTGCGGATCTCCGACGTCCCGCTCCTGGTCATCACCCACCCGCACGCCGACCACGTGGACGGGACGGCCGGGGTCCGCGCCGGCCGCGCCGTCCGGCAGGTCCTGACGACCCCGCGCACGTCCGGCCGCGCCGCCCGCGCGGCCCGCGGCGTCCCCGCCCGTCCCGCCCTCCCCGGCCAGCGGTGGCGCATCGGCGACCTCGCCCTGGCCGTCATCGGGCCGCTCGCCACCGGCCCGCCCCTCGCCCGCGGCGACGACGGCAGCACCATCAACAACGCCAGCGTCGTGCTGGTGGCGCACGGCCCGGGGTTCAGCGCCCTGCTCTCGGGCGACATCGAGGCCGACGCCCAGCGCGCCCTTGCGGGCAGTGTCCCGCCCGTCCAGGTCCTGAAGGTCCCGCACCACGGTTCCCGCAGCCAGGACGCCCGTTTCCTGGCGGCGGCCCGGGCGTCGATCGCGCTCATCTCCGTCGGCCGCGACAACGACTACGGTCACCCGTCGCCCGCGACGCTCGCCCTCCTGCGCGGCCTGAACGTCCGCGTCCACCGCACCGACCGCGAGGGAGACATCGCCGTCGTCCGCACGGCCGCCGGGCTCGCCACCGTCTCCCGCCGCTGAACCCGGCGCATCGGCGCGAGCGGCGCGTGCCGGGAGCGGACGCACGTGCGGCCGTGTGGGGGCGGTGTCAAGGCCACCGGGCTCCCGCCGCGCGCCTATGCCGAGTGGGCCCGCGACCGTGGCGCGGACTTCCGCCGACGGCGCGGGCGGGTGCGGGGGCGTGGCATGCTGCTAGGTGTGTCGGTAGAGCCCATCATCCTGGTCGTCGGTGACGAAGAGCTGCTGGTCGAGCGTGCGGTCGGCGAGGTCGTCGCGTCCGTGCGGGCCGGGGACCCGGACACGGAGGTCATCGACCTCGCGCCCGGGGGCCTGGAGCCCGGACGGATCTCGGAGCTGACGTCGCCGTCGCTGTTCGGCGGCGGCAAGGTCCTGGTGATCCGGTCGGCGCAGGACCTCGGCAAGGACCTCGCCGCGGAGGTGCTGAAGTACGCCAGGACGCCCGCGGACGACGTGGTGCTCGTGGCCCTGCACCCCGGTGGTGCCAAGGGCAAGGCGCTGGTGGACGGGCTGACGAAGCTCAAGGCGCGCAAGATCGTCTGCCCGAAGGTCACCAAGGTCGGCGAACGGGTCGACTTCGTCCGCGCCGAGATCCGCCGCGCGGGCGGCAAGATCTCGGCGGACGGCGCGCGCGGGCTGATCGACGCCGTCGGGAACGACCTGCGGGAGCTGGCGGCGGCGTGCAGCCAGCTCGTCGCCGACACGGGCGGGAAGATCGACGATGCCGCGGTGGCCCGGTACTACCGGGGACGGGCCGAGGTCAGCGGGTTCACGGTGGCGGACAAGGCCATCGAGGGGCAACTGGCCGACGCCCTCGAGCAACTGCGGTGGGCGCTCGCGACGGGGGTGCCGCCGGTGCTGATCGTCAGTGCGCTGGCGCAGGGCGTCCGGGGGCTCGCCAAGGTCGGCGGCGCGCCCCGCGGCGCCCGGGGGGCCGCCCTCGCCAAGGACCTGGGCATGCCGCCGTGGAAGATCGAGCGCGTGCAGAAGCAGTTGCGGGCGTGGTCGGCGGACGGTGTCGCGCGGGCGATCACGGTCGTCGCCGAAGCCGACGCGGCCGTGAAGGGCGCCGCGGCCGACCCCGCGTACGCGCTGGAACGGACGGTCGCGGAGATCGTCGCGGCCCGCGGCTGACCTGCGGACGACCGGCCCGCCGCGGTGCCGGGGTGGCCGCGCGCGGGCGGCGCCTCCCGGCGCGCTCAGGGCGTCTCGGCGGCCTTCTTCAGGGCGTTCGCCTCCATCGTGACGTAGGCGCGGGCGCGGCGGCCGAACAGCAGCCCGATCACGGGGGCGAGCGGGCCCTCCTGGACGAGCGTCAGTTGCAGCGACGCGCCGTCCGGCGCGGCCTGGACGAGGTGCCCGGCGGTCGTGGTGACGCCGGGCGCGCGCGACACCCAGGTGAACGACTCGCCTTCGGTGAACTCGGTGACCGACCAGACGGCGGCGGCGAGACGCGGCTGCCGGATCCGGGCGCGCGCGCCGAGGCGGAGGGGGCCGTCGAGCAGCTCGACGCTCTCCATCGACGGGGTCAGGCCGGGGAGCCGTTCGACGTCGGCCAGGACGCTCCACACCCGTTCGGGGGGCGCGGCGACGTCGACGGTGATCTCGAAGCGCATCAGGGACTCCGGAGGCTGGTGCGGACGGCCGACAGCAGGTCGGTGACGAGCGGATCGTCGGCGCGGGACGGCAGGTGCAGGGCGTGGTAGGGGACGGCGGGAAGGTCGATGATCTCGCGGGCGACCAGGCCGGGGGAAGGGGTCACGCAGCCGTTCACGACGGCGAGGCCGACGCCGAGGGCCACGAAGTGCAGCATCAGCGGCCAGCCCTCGGCCTCGACGGCGACCGACCACGGGACGTCCGCGGCGCGCAGCGCGCGTTCGAGGGCGACCCGGTGCGGCCCGGCGGGCGGCGGGACGATCAGCGCGGTGCCGGCGAGGTCGGCGAGGGAGAGGGCGGGCGCGGCGGCGAGGGGATGGTCCGCGGGCATGACCAGGACCTGCGGGAACGTCGCGAGGACGGTGGCGGCGAGGTCGGCGGGCTGGACGTCCAGGACGGCGACGCCCACGTCGGCGCGGCCGGTGCGGACGGCCGCGAGGGTGCGCGCGCGGTCCCCGTTGATCAGCCGGACGCCGGAACGGACGACGCCGCCCAGCAGGTACAGGTAGGCGCCCTCGCCGGCGGCGAGCGTGGGCGCCCGGGAGGTGCCGTCCAGGTCGGCGAGGAAGGACGCGACGCGGGCGTCGAGGTCGCGGGCGAGGCGGGCGGCGGCCTCGCCCGCCGGGGTCAGCGCGAGGCGCCGCCCGTGCCGGGTGTAGAGGGGACGGCCAAGCGTCTCGGCGAGCCGGCGCACCTTGACGTGCAGCGCCGGCTGCGAGATGTGCAGCTCCTCGGCGGCGCGGGTGAAGTTGAGGTGGTCGGCGAACACGGCGAACGAGGCGAGCGCGTCGGTGGACACCCGGTCCAGGTCCATAACCGTGGACTATAGCCGCGCGGGACATCCATAGTTCTGTTCGAGAGCCGGATGCCGGATCGTCGGGGCATGACCATCGAATCGCGGCTCGGCATCGACTTCGGCAGGGTGATCCAGGGCGGCGCGCGGGCGCCGGGGAACGCGGACACCGCCTTCCTCGGCGGCTCGCTGGAGCAGGCGCTGGCGTCCCCCGCGGCGGACGGCGTCTTCGACGTCCTCCCGGAACTGATCGCGCTCGTCGGCGGGCGCGCCTGGATCGTCTCCAAGGCGGGCGACCGGGTGCGGGCGCGGACGCTCGCCTGGCTCGACCACCACGACTTCTACCGGCGGACGGGACTCGCGCGGGAGAACGTGCGCTTCTGCAGGAAACGTGCGGACAAGGCCCTGCACTGCGCGGAACTCGGCATCACCCACATGATCGACGATCGCCTCGACGTCCACCGGGCGCTCCGCGGGATCGTCCCGCACCTGTACCTGTTCGGGCCGCAGGAGACCGTGCCGGAATGGGTGCGGCACGTCCCTTCCTGGGCGGACGCGCGGGTGCTCAGCAGAGATATCGGGGAGGGACGGACGCCGTCAGCCACACGCCGTTCGAGGTGACACGGAACTCGTGCCCGTCGGCCGCCATCCGCCCGGCCCGGACGACGAGGACGACCGGGGCGCCGCGGCGCGCGCCCACCCGCTCCGCCGTCTCGCGGTCGGGGGACAGGTGGACGGCGTGGCGGCCCATCGGCCGGAGACCCTCGCGCCTGATCGCGGCGACGAACCGTCCGGCGGTGCCGTGGTACAGGACGTCCGGCGGGGGAGCGACGGGCAGGTTCAGCTCGACGGGGACCGAGTGGCCCTGGACGGCGCGGATCCGGTTACCGTCGAGGGCGTAGCGCCCCTTGCCGTCGGACGCCACGACGCGTTCGAGCTCGCCGCGGCCGATGGGGAAGCCGTGCCGGGCGGCGGCCGCGAGGAGCTCGCCGACGTCGGCCCAGCCCTCCCGGTCGAGCACGAGGCCGATGTCGCCGGGGCGGTGCCGCAGGTGACGCGCGAGGTACTTCGAGACCCGCACCGCGCGGCGCTCGTCCCGCGGCCCGCCGCCGGGCGGCGCCTGCTCGTCCATCGTCCCGTCCCCGGACATGCATCAGGGCCGGTCCGCGGACCGGCCCTCGACGCGTGGTGCGGCCTTACCCGGCCTGCGGCTCGCTTACTTGGCCTGCAGCTCGGCGGCGCGCTTGGCGATCGCCGACTTGCGGTTCGCGGCCTGGTTCTTGTGGATGACGCCCTTGCTGGCGGCCTTGTCGAGCTTGCGGGCGGCGTTGCGCTGCGCGGCGACGGCGTCCTCGACGTTGCCGGCCTCGGCGGCCTCGCGGAACTTGCGGATCGCCGTCTTCAGCTCCGACTTGACGGCCTTGTTGCGCAGGCGGGCCTTCTCGTTCTGCTTGTTGCGCTTGATCTGGGACTTGATGTTAGCCACGTCGTAGTGCCTCAGCTTGGGTAGCGATCCTCGCCTGCGCGCCGGCAGGCTCTGACGAATGTCTGACGGGGGCGGTCGGTGTCGGTGCCCCCGGGGCACGACGGTACGCCACACGCAGTCGCACAGCTTAGCAATCACCCGGGCCCGCCCCAAACCGGGCCGTGCGGAGCCGTGCACAGAGCCGTGCACAGAGCATCGCGCCGGGCATGGGACCATGGGATGTACAGAACCCATGTCCACACCCTGAGTGAGTTTGCGAACGGACCCCGGTGGCAGCGCCTGAGCCCAACAAAACCGATCCCGCGATCATCCGCAACTTCTGCATCATCGCGCACATCGACCATGGAAAGTCGACGCTCGCGGACCGGATGCTGCAGCTGACCGGCGTGGTCGAGGAGCGCCAGATGCGCGCCCAGTACCTCGACCGCATGGACATCGAGCGCGAGCGCGGCATCACGATCAAGAGCCAGGCGGTCCGGCTGCCGTGGACGCGCGACGGCGTCGAGCACGTCCTGAACCTGATCGACACCCCCGGCCACGTCGACTTCTCCTACGAGGTGTCGCGGTCGCTGGCGGCGTGCGAGGGCGCGGTCCTGCTGGTGGACGCGGCGCAGGGCATCGAGGCGCAGACGCTCGCGAACCTGTACCTGGCGATCGAGGCCGACCTGCACCTGATCCCGGTGCTCAACAAGATCGACCTCCCGGCCGCGCAGCCCGACAAGTACGCCGAGGAGATCGCGGGCATCATCGGCTGCGACCCGTCCGACGTCCTGCGGGTGTCCGGCAAGACGGGCGAGGGCGTCGCCGAGCTGCTGGACCGGATCGTCGAGACGGTCCCGGCGCCGGTCGGCGACCCGGACGGCCCGGCCCGCGCGCTGATCTTCGATTCGGTGTACGACACCTACCGGGGCGTCGTCACGTACGTCCGGATCGTGGACGGGCACCTGTCGCGCCGCGAGAAGAGCCTGATGATGTCGACGGGCGCCGCGCACGAGACCCTCGAGGTCGGCGTGATCGCGCCCGAGCCGAAGCCGGTCGGCGGGCTCGGCGTCGGCGAGGTCGGCTACCTGATCACCGGGGTGAAGGATGTCCGGCAGGCGCGGGTCGGCGACACGGTGACGACCGCGTCGAAGGCGGCGCCCGAGGCGCTCGGCGGCTACCAGGACCCCAAGCCGATGGTGTTCTCCGGCCTGTACCCGGTGGACGGCGACCAGTACCCCGACCTGCGGGAGGCGCTGGAGAAGCTGCGGCTGAACGACGCCGCGCTGGTGTACGAGCCGGAGACGTCGGCCGCGCTCGGGTTCGGGTTCCGCTGCGGGTTCCTCGGCCTCCTGCACATGGAGATCGTCCGGGAGCGGCTGGAGCGCGAGTTCGGCCTGTCGCTGATCTCCACCGCGCCGAACGTCGTGTACCGCGCGGTGATGGAGGACGGCACCGAGCACACCGTCACGAACCCGAGCGAGTTCCCCGAGGGCAAGGTCGGCGGGGTGTACGAGCCGATGGTGAAGGCGACGCTGCTGTCGCCGTCCGAGCACATCGGCGCGATCATGGAGCTGTGCCAGGGGCGGCGCGGCGAGCTGCTCGGCATGGACTACCTGTCGCCCGAGCGGGTCGAGATCCGCTACACGCTGCCGCTCGCCGAGATCATCTTCGACTTCTACGACCAGCTCAAGACGCGGACCCGCGGGTACGCCTCGCTGGACTACGAGCCGAGCGGGGAGAAGGAGTCCGACCTGGTGAAGGTCGACATCCTGCTGCAGGGCGAGTCCGTCGACGCGTTCAGCCAGATCGTCCACCGGGACAAGTCCCGCGAGTACGGGCTGATGATGACGTCGAAGCTCAAGGAGCTGATCCCGCGGCAGCAGTACGAGGTGCCGATCCAGGCCGCGGTGGGCGCCCGCATCATCGCCCGGGAGAACATCCGCGCCATCCGCAAGGACGTCCTCGCCAAGTGCTACGGCGGCGACATCTCCCGCAAGCGGAAGCTGCTGGAGAAGCAGAAGGAGGGCAAGAAGCGGATGAAGACCATCGGGCGGGTGGACGTCCCGCAGGAGGCCTTCGTCGCGGCGCTGTCCACCGGCGGCGGGGGCGAGTCCACCGACAAGGGCAAGAAGTAGGCGTCAGGGGACGGCCCCGGCCCGGCGGGAGCGCGCGGCTCCCCGGGACCGGGGCCCGGCCCGCCGCTACTTCTTGATCAGCGGCCAGGCCACCGGGGCCGGCACGCGCCGGAACTCGCCGCGGTTGGCGGCGCGTCCCGCGTACACCAGGAAGAACATCACGACCGCGGTGAAGACCAGCGGCACCCAGATGAGGACGTCGACGGCCAGCGCCAGCAGCCCGCCGACGATCCAGACGGCGAGGGCCGCCAGCCCCATGTTGAGGCCCTGCGCGGCGTGCCGCCGGGCGAACGCCGAGCGCGGCTTGCCGAGGTAGACGATCGCGGGCGCGATCGCGCCGACGAGGAACTGCCCGATGTAGGCCATCAGCGACCAGGTCCGCTCGTCGTCGGCGACGGGACCCTGGTGGCCGGGCATCGGGCGGGTCCGCGGCGGCTGCTGCGGGCCGGGCCCGGGTGCGGCGCCGGGCGGCGGCGCGCCGGGCGGCTGCTGCTGCCACATGTTGCCGGGCTGCTGCCAGGGCGCCTGCCCGGGCTGTCCCCGGCCCTGCGAGGGGGGAGGCCCGTAGGCCATGGCGGGCTCCTCTCCGACGTCGCGCCTTCGCCGTCCGTTGTTCCGTGGTGAACTCTACGACTCCTCGGACGCGCGCGAGGTTCGCCCCGGTTCCGCGATTCCCGCCGGAGTCACGGACGCCACAGCACCGCGGACGGTTCCCCGGGCGTGAGCGTGGCGGAACCGTCCCAGGTGATCGCGGACGGGCCCGGCAGGAACGCGTCGTCGAGCTTGAACGCGCGATGGATCGCCGTGACCGAGATCGGGGCGCGGTCGTCGCCGAGCCCGGTCGGCCGCCGCACGGCCTCGACGCTCGCGATGTCGGACGTCCGGGTGCCCGGCGGCAGCTCGACGGCGGTGGCGACGGCGCCGTCGCGCCCGATCGCCCGGTCGGCCAGCCCGTGGTCGGACCGGTACGGGACGGACGGGTCGTCCTTCAGCCGCACGACGATCGCGACGCCCGGCGCGGACCCGAGCGCCGTCCCCGCGCCGACGTCCATGGCGAACTCGACGAACAGGTAGTCGCGGGGGTCGCCGGCCTCGGGCGTCGCCGGGTCGGACGGCTCCTCGACCTTCCCCTCCCGGACGAGTTCCTGCGCCATCACCCGGTACGTCCACGGCTCGCGGTCCATGACGGCCTCGCGGGCGCGCCCGTCCGGGCGGGTGCGGGACGCGTCCGGCAGGAACCGCAGCGGCGCGGCCGGGGAGATCACGTCGCACAGGTTGTTGTTCTGCGTACAGGTCTGCAGGACCGGATGGTCCCGCTCGTACCGGCCCGTGAAGTTCAGCGTGAAGTGGAACGGCCCGTGGTAGACGGCCGTCCCCGGCACCCGTGCGCCCGACGCGTCCACCTCGACCCGGTACGTCCACTCGATGTCGGTCGTCCGGCCCCACCGGGCGAGCAGGCCGGGCGTGTCGGTGCCGCCGTCCTCGTTGCTCCACACCAGCGAGTACTCGATGACGCGGTGCCCGGCCGTCGCCGCGGGCCGCGACTCGTGCCACGCGACGAGCGGCGTGTCGGTCGTCGCGTTCTGCAGCGGGTCGCCGAACGGCCAGCCCGTCCGTCCGACGATCACCGGCGCGTGCCGCAGCGCGAGCTGCCCGTCCTCCGGGACGGTGACGCGCGGGCGGGCGAGCGTCACGCGTTCGGCCGCGTCGGCGCTCCCGTCCGCGAACCGCAGCGCGACCGTGTGCCGGCCCTTCCCGACGTGCCCGAGCCCGAGGCTGCGCGATACCGGCTCGGACGACGGGACGACGAGGTCGGTGACGTGCCGTCCGTCCACCGAGATCGCCACCACGGCGGACTCGGCGCCCGCCCGGCCCCAGGAGACGCCCGGCGCCGACGCGGCGAAACCGAGCACCGCCTCCCCGGCCCGCTCGGCGGTGAACGCGAACGTCCGCGCGCCGCCGTCCCGCTCCAGGACGATCGCGCCCGGCGCGGCGGCGTGCGCGGCCGTCCCGGGGACGAGGGCGAGGGGTGCGGCCGCGAGGGCGGCGGTCAGAAACGAGGCGGCGTGACGCGCGCGGCTTCCCATGATCGGAGAACGTAGGGCCGCCGGGTTGCGGCACGGTGACGGATCGGTCCCTCGCCGGTGACGGGCCCGTTGCGCCGCGCCCGGTACCGGCCCGTCCGCAGGCCGGCGGGGGCCCGGACGGCGTGGCCGGATCCGGACGGCCGTCAGCGGCCCGCGGACGGGAAGCGCAGGGAGACCGTCGTGAACCGGCCCGGCCTCGGCGCCGGCGGGTCCGGTTCGTGCAGGGCGAGCCCCATCGCGGGGATCCGGGCCGTCCGGCCCCGCTCGACGACCTCGTGGCCGAGGTCCCGGAAGAGGGTGACGACGTCGCCGGCGGGATCGTCGAGCAGGTCGACGCCGTCCAGGCGCGGGCGGAGCTCCGGGTTGCCGCCCCAGCCGGGCCCGCGGGCGACGACGATCTCGGCGAGCCGCTCGACGCCGTCCGCGCCCTCCTCGGTCGACACCGCCAGCGACCCGCGCCCGACCCGCACGCTGCGATGCCCGGCGAAGCCGCACACGAACGCGGCCCGCGGCGCCGGGGACCCGCAGTGCTCGGCGACGGCGTCGAGCGCGGTCCACGCGTCGGCGGCGCGGGTGGAGAACAGCAGGTGGGCGTCCGGGAGCACCGCGCCGCGCCCCGGCTCGAGCGTGACGGCGAACGGCGGCACCCGCCCCGGGAACCGCGCCGGGTCCGGTTCCGCGAGGGTGACGAGCCCCTCCCACTCGACCGGTTCGTCGACGGCGAACCAGCTGATCGCGGCCTCGGCGCCGAACTCGGCGAACGTCGCGTCCGTCAGCCGTTCGCCGACGAGCCGGCGCAGCCCCTCGGCCGTGTCCGCGAGGCGCCCCCGCCACCACGGCGGCTCCGGGTCGTCGCGCCGCCCGTCCGGGTTCCAGCGCGTCCCGGACGCCGGCAGTACCGTGCGGCCCTCGCCGCCCGCGTCGTCCACGACCACGCAGTGCCAGCCGTCCGGGCCGCCGCGCAGCAGCACCCGCACGGGCGGCCGTCCGGTCTCGATGCGCATCCGACGACCCTATCCGGGGCGCGCCCGGCCCGGCGCCCGGCTCGTCCAAGATCGTCCGCGCGGCTCGCGGACGTTCGCGCGCGACACGCGGCAGGCCGTTCGCCCCGGGCGCCGATGTCGGTACGGTCGGAGGGCAGTGGCCGCGACGGGTAGCGGAGGTTCGAGGGTGGCCCACTCCGAGCAGGTTCTGCGTTCCCCCAAGGAGCGGGACACGGTGAACGGCGCCGTCCGCGCGCTGCGGTCGGCGGCCCCCGCGGGATGGGAGCGCCTCGGGCTCGACTTCCGCGCCATCGTCGGGATCGACTGCGCCTCCTTCGAGATCATCGACGCCGCCGGGGAGCGCCGCACCGCCACGCCGCCCGGCCACGCCGTCGGCAAGATGGACGAACTGCGCCGCGTCATGTACCGGCGGGGGAAGGGCGCGTGGTTCACCGCCCGGCTGCGCGTCGAACGGTCCGGGCGGTTCAGCGCCGAGTTCGACTACGACGGCGAACCCGACTTCGTCCCGCCGCTGCCGCCGTCCGCCTACGCGCAGGACCTTGACCGGTTCCCGCGCGCCGACGAGTACATCCCCGGCTGGCTGCGCGACAAGCTCCGGCGGGCCTGACCACGCCCCCGCGCGCGGCAGACTGGGGGCATGCCCGCGATCCTGCCCGACGGCGACCCCGTTCCGGCCGACGGCGCCCTGCCGTCCGGCGCCCTCGACGGCCTGGGCACGCGGCCCTTCGCGTTCTACGTGCACGTCCCGTTCTGCGTGACCCGCTGCGGCTACTGCGACTTCAACACCTACACGGCCACCGAGCTGGGGCCCGGCGCGAGCCGCGAGTCCTACGCCGACACCGCCGTCGCCGAGGTCCGGCTGGCGCGGCGCGTCCTCGGCGACGCCGACCTGCCCGTCGAGACGGTCTTCGTCGGCGGCGGCACCCCCACCCTCCTCGCCCCGGACGACCTGGGCCGCGTCCTCGCCGCGATCGACGCCGAGTTCGGGCTGGCCCCCGGCGCGGAGATCACCACCGAGGCGAACCCCGAATCCGTCGACGACGCGTACCTCGCCCGGCTCCGCGAGGCCGGATTCACGCGCGTCTCGTACGGGATGCAGAGCGCGCGCGAGCACGTCCTGGCCGTCCTGGAGCGGAGCCACACGCCCGGACGCGTCCCCCAAGTCGTCGACTGGACGCGCAAGGCGGGCTTCGAGCACATCAACCTCGACCTCATCTACGGCACCCCGGGAGAAACCGACGACGACTGGCGCGCGTCCCTGGAAGCGGCCCTGGAATCCGAACCCGACCACGTGTCCGCCTACGCGCTGATCGTCGAGGAGGGCACCCGCCTGGCCGCCCAGGTCCGCCGCGGCGAGCTGGCGGCCCCCGACGACGACGCCATGGCCGACCGGTACCTGCTGGCCGACGACCTGCTGTCCGCGCGCGGCCTGCACTGGTACGAGATCTCCAACTGGGCCACCGGCCCCGACGCCGCCTGCCGCCACAACCTCCTGTACTGGACGGGCGCCGACTGGTGGGGCGTCGGCCCCGGCGCGCACAGCCACGTCGGCGGGACCCGCTGGTGGAACGTCAAGCACCCCGCCGCCTACGCGTCCCGCCTCGCCGAGGGCGTCGCCCCGGCCCACGCCCGCGAGATCCTCGACGCCGGCGACCGCCGCGTCGAGCGCGTCATGCTCGAGCTGCGCCTCGCCGCCGGCTGCCCCACCGGCCTCCTCGACGACACCGCCGTGCGCCGCCTCATCGCCGACGGGCTCCTCGAACGGGCCCCGTACGCCGAGGGCCGCGCCGTCCTGACCCGCCGCGGCCGCCTCCTCGCCGACGCCGTCGTCCGGGAGCTGTGCTAGCGGCTCCGGGAGCGGCCCGGTCGGCCTCCGGGCGCCGAGCGCCCTACGGCCGCCCGGGGGCAACCCGCCGCCCGCGTGGTGGTCGGGTCTGCGCGTGGCGCGGTTCTTTCTGCGGGTTGAGCGTGTCTTCGGGTGGCGCCCCGGCCCGCTCCGCGTGGTGGTCGGGTTTGCGCGTGGCGCGGTTCTTTCTGCGGGTTGAGCGTGTCTTCGGGTGGCGCCCCGGCCCGCTCCGCGTGGTGGTCGGGTCTGCGCGTGGCGCGGTTCTTTCTGCGGGTTGAGCGTGTCTGCGCCTAGTACCCGGCCCGCGCGTGGTGATGGGGGCTGCGCTGGCGGGTGAGCGGGCCGTCGGGCGGGTGCACGGGTGGTCGTCCGGGGGTACCCGGGGGGGCGCGCCGGGCGCGGGGCGGCCCACGGCCGTCCGGACGGTCCCGGGCGGGTCAGGGGGCGGTCACGAAGTCGATCAGTTCCTCGACGCGGCCCAGGAGGGCGGGCTCCAGGTCCGTGAAGGCGTGCACGGAGGAGAGGATGCGCTTCCAGGCGGCGCCCACGTCGGGTTCCCAGCCGAGGGCGTCCAGCACGCCCTCCTTCCACGGGACGCCGCGGGGCACCCGCGGCCAGGCGGGGATGCCGACGGCCGCGGGCTTGACGGCCTCCCAGATGTCGACGAACGGGTGGCCGGTGACCAGGACGTGCGGGGACGACACCCGCGCGGCGATCCGGCTCTCCTTGGAGCCCTCGACGAGATGGTCGACGAGGACGCCGAGGCGGCGGCCCTCGGCGGGCCCGAACTCGTCGACGATCGCGGGCAGGTCGTCCACGCCCTCCAGGTACTCGACGACGACGCCCTCGACGCGCAGGTCGTGGCCCCAGATCTTCTCGACCAGCTCCGCGTCGTGGACGCCCTCGACGTAGATGCGGCTCTCCTTGGCGACCCGCGCGCGCAGGTCCCGGACGGCGACGGAGCCGGACGCCGAGCGCGCGGGACGGCGCGGGGCCGCCTCGGGGCGGACGAGCGTGACGGGCGCGCCGTCGATCAGGAACCCGGACCTGGTGAGCGGGAACACGCGGCGCTTGCCGAAGCGGTCCTCGAGGGTGACGCCGAACTTGTCGCAGGCCACGACGGCGCCGCAGAACCCGCTGTCGGGGTCCTCGGCGACCAGCCCCGGCTCGGCCGGGACCTCCGGGATCAGGCCCTTGCGGGGCCTGCGCCAGTCGCCGGACAGCACGTCGTTGCCGTAGTCCTTACTCCGCACAGGTCCGCACATTAACCCGGCGGAGGCCGCGGGCGGCGTCGTCCCCGGTCGTTCGGCGTGGCGCCCGATCCGGATAGGATCGCGCCGCCGCGGGGACGGGGACCCTCCAGAAGGGCCCCCGCGGGTCGTACACTTGGCACTCAAGAGTAAGGAGTGCCAGCGGCACGGGGCCGGAGGGCACCGGATGATCGGGGGGCCAGTGGCAGCGCACGAGGGAGGTGACAACGTGCTGGACGACCGGAAACTCGCGGTCCTGCGCGCCATCGTCGAGGACTTCGTGTCCACGAACGAACCGGTGGGCTCCAAAGCCCTGGCGGACCGGCACAACCTCGGCGTGTCCCCCGCGACGATCCGCAACGACATGGCGGTCCTGGAGGAGCAGGGGTACATCGCGCAACCCCACACGAGCGCGGGCCGCGTCCCCACCGACAAGGGCTACCGGCTGTTCGTCGACCGGCTGTCGACGATCAAGCCGCTGTCGGCGGCGGAACGCCGCGCGATCGAGACGTTCCTGTCCGGCGCGTACGACCTCGACGACGTCGTCGGCCGGACGGTGAAGCTGCTCGCGCAGCTGACCCGGCAGGTCGCGGTGGTGCAGTACCCGTCGCTGACGCGGTCGACGGTGCGGCACGTCGAGCTGGTGCGGGTGGCCGAGAGCCGGCTGCTGCTCGTCCTGATCACCGACACCGGGCGGGTGGAGCAGCGGGTCATCGAGACGCCCGGCGAGATCTCCGAGGAATCGATCGGGCACCTGCGGGCGTTGCTCAACACGTGCCTGGACGGGCTCGGGCTCGGCGAGGTGCCGACGGCCGTCGCGGACCTTCCGGACAAGGTCGGGCCGGACGAGCGGCCGGTGGCGGCCGCGGTGCTGTCGGTGCTGCTGGAGACGCTCGTCGAACGGCACGAAGAGAAGATCGTCTTCGCCGGGGCGGCGAACCTGGCCGCGGTGGACTTCTCGCAGAGCCTGCGGGAGGTGCTGGTCGCGCTGGAGGAGCAGGTCGTGCTGATGCGGCTGCTCGGCGAGTCCGGCGACTCCTCTACTGTTACGGTGCGGATCGGCACCGAGAACCCCGAATTGGGGCTCCGATCGACCTCGGTCGTCGCCGCCGACTACGGCGTCGGCGACCTCACGCTGGCCCGGCTGGGAGTGCTCGGGCCGACACGCATGGATTACCCCAGCACGATGGGAGCGGTACGGGCAGTGGCACGCTACGTGGGACAGATCCTGGCGGGGTCGTAAGGTGGCCAACGACTACTACGCGACCCTGGGGGTCGGCCGGAACGCCAGCGCCGACGAGGTCAAGAAGGCTTATCGCCGGCTCGCGCGGGAACTCCACCCGGACGTCAACCCCGACCCGGCGACCCAGGAGAAGTTCAAGGAGATCACCCAGGCGTACGAGGTGCTCTCCGACCCGAAGAAGCGGGAGATGTACGACCTGGGCGCGGACCCGTTCGCGCCCGGCGGCGGCGGGGGCGGCGCCGGCGGGTTCGGCGGCGCGGGATTCCCGTTCAGCGACATCATGGACGCGTTCTTCGGGACGTCGGCGTCGCGCGGCCCCCGGTCGCGGGCGCGGCGCGGGCGGAACGCGACGCTGCGGGTCGAGCTGGACCTGTCGGAGACGGCGTTCGGCACCACCCGGGAGCTGACCGTGGACACCGCGGTCGCCTGCTCGGCCTGCGAGGCGACGGGCTGCGCGCCCGGCACCCACCCGGAGACCTGCGACACCTGCCACGGGCGCGGTGAGGTGCAGCAGGTGCAGCGGTCGTTCCTGGGCCAGGTCATGACGGCCCGGCCCTGCCCGGCGTGCGGCGGGTTCGGCTCGGTGATCCGCACGCCGTGCACCGAGTGCTCCGGGGACGGGCGGGTCCGCACCCGGCGCACCGTCAAGGTCAAGATCCCGGCGGGCGTGGAGAACGGCATCCACATCCAGCTCGCCGGGGAGGGCGAGGTCGGTCCCGGCGGGGGCCCGCCCGGCGACCTGTTCCTGGAGATCGTGGAGCGCGCGCACCCGATCTTCGAGCGGGAGGGCGACGACCTGCACTGCACGGTCGAGATCCCGATGACGGCGGCGGCGCTCGGCACCAGCGTCACGATCGAGACGCTCGACGCGGCCGAGGAGGTCGACATCAAGCCGGGCACGCAGTCCGGCCAGGTGATCACCCTCTACAACCGGGGCGTGCGGCACCTCAACGAGAGCGGGCGCGGCGACCTGATGATCCACGTGAACGTGGAGACGCCGAACAGGCTCGACGAGGAGCAGGAGGAGCTCCTGCGCCGCCTGGCGGAGCTGCGCGGCGAGGAGCGTCCCCCCGGCAAGTTCGCCCCGGGGCAGCGGGGGATGTTCTCCCGCCTGCGGGACGTGTTCAACCAGCACTGAAGAGAGACGGTGACGGCCTACCGGGAAGGCCGTGACGGTGATGGCCGGCCGTGACGCCGGCCGGCCGTGGGAAGTCGGTACGGACCCCGGGGACGCGCCCGCGTCCCCGGGGTCCGGTGACGTTGGGGGAGAGCGATGAGCCCGCCGGTGTTCCTCGCCGGGACGGCCGCCCTGGAACGCGACCGCGTCATCCTGGACGGCCCCGAGGGGCGGCACGCCGCGACCGTGCGGCGGCTGCGTCCCGGGGAACGCGTCGACCTGACCGACGGGGAGGGGCTGCTCGCGGAGTGCGTCGTCACGGCGGCCGACCGGGCGTCCCTCACGCTGGAGGTCGCGGCCCGGCACCGGGAGCCGCCGCCCGAACCGCGCCTGGTCGTCGTGCAGGCGCTGCCGAAGGGCGACCGGGGCGAACTGGCCGTGGAGACGATGACCGAGGCGGGCGTGGACGAGATCGTCCCGTGGGCCGCCGCGCGCTGCGTCACCCAGTGGCGTCCCGAGCGCCGCGAGAAGGCCCTGAACCGCTGGCGGAACGCCGCCCGCGAGGCCGGCAAGCAGGCCCGGCGCAGCCGCCTGCCGCACGTGCCCGACCTCGCGTCGACCGACGCCGTCGCGCGGCGGCTCGCGGCCGCGTCCGTCGCGCTCGTCCTGCACGAGGATGCCGCCGAGCCGCTCAGCGGCGTCCGCCCGCCCGCGTCGGGGGAGGTCGTCCTGGTGGTCGGTCCCGAGGGCGGGATCACCGAGGACGAACTGGCCGCGTTCGGCGCGGCCGGGGGACGTCCGGTGCGGCTCGGCCCGACGGTGCTGCGCACCTCGACGGCGGGCGTCGCGGCGGCCGCCGTCCTGCAGGCCGCCTCCGGCCGCTGGTGACGACCCGCCGGTGGGCCGGCCCGCCGGGCGGCCGTCCCGGTCAGGGACCGGACTGCCCGGCGTCCTGCTCCTTCTTCGTGGTCGACGCGGTGTCCGACGGCGTCGGCGTCGGCTCGCCGCTCGGCTCCGGCGGGGAGGCCGGCGGCGGGGGCGTCGTCGGCGCCGGGTCGGTGGGCGACGTGGTCGGCGTCCGCCCGCCCGGGCACGGCGTCCCGCTGGGCGCGCCGGGCGTCGGGGTGGTGCTCGGCGTGGGCGTGCCGGGCGTGGCCGCGGCGCCGCCGCGCGGGATGACGCACGACGACAGCCCGGGCGACGACGAGGGCGCCCCGGCGTCCTCGGACGTGCTGGGCGTGGCGGACGTCGTCGGCGCGGGCGACGACGGGTCCCCGGGGGCGACCGGGGGCGGGTTCGCGCCGGTGCGGTCGCCGTCGCTGTCGCCGCCTCCGCCGCCGGACGGGCCGCCGCCGGTGACGGTGTGCTGGATCAGGTCGATCGTCTGCGGCCCCGCCGTGACGCCGAACCCGGCGATCGCGACGGCCGCGGCGACGGCGAGCACGGGCCGCGCCCAGCCCACGGTGAGGCCGCCCGCCCCGAACCGGGCGGGCGCGAACCGGCCGAGAAACCCGTGGCGGCGGCCGCTCTCGGCCGCGATCCGGGCCCGGATCCGGTCCAGGCCGTCGTCGGAGGGGATGACCGATTCCGCCTCCGCGTGCAGGGCCCGGCGAAGTACTTCGCCGTGCTCGTCGTGGGGGTCGGTGGTCATGAGAACTGCTCCAGGACGTTGCGTAGGGCGGTCATGCCGCGTGCGGTATGACTCTTGACCGCGCCGCGGGAGATCCCCATGGCGTTGGCGATCTCGGCTTCCGAGAGATCACCGTAGTAGCGCAGGACGAGCGCCTCCCGCTGGCGCGGTGGGAGCCGGGAGAGCGCGTCGACGACCGCCGAGCGTTCCAGTTCCCCGATGGCGCCCGCCTCCGCGCTGGGCGCGTCGGGGAGCCCCTTGGGGGCGTACTTCTCGACGACGGCGCGGTGGCGCAGCACCGAACGGGACCGGTTCACCACCGACTGCCGCAGGTACGACAGGGCCTTGTCGGGGTCCCGGAGGCGCCGCCAGCCGCCGTGCATCGCGACGAACGCGTCCTGGACGACCTCTTCGGCCGTCCCCGCGTCCCGCACGAGCATCGCGGCGAGCCGCACGAGCGAGCGGTAGTTGGCGCTGTAGAGCGCGGTCACCGCCTGGTCGGCGTCCCAGGCGACGGCAACGGCCCCGGCCGTGCCCCTGGCCACGAGGGTCTCGGTCACGTCTGTGGGACGCCCGCCCTCCTCGTCCGGTTTACGAAAGGGCATCTTCTGGTCTGCCTCGGTCACCTATCCGCCGCCTTTGCCGTCCCCCGGCCGCTCTTTCGGACGGCCACCCCGAGAGCGGCATGAATCGGGCGTTCCCGACCGAGCCGAGGCGCGCCGCATGCCTGCGAACCGGGGGGTACGCCTTGAATTGACAACCTTAACCAGTGGCCGGTCGGAAACGGCTCGACAACCGGAGATCGATCGCGGAAAACCTTATCGGCGGGGGCGTCGCGGGTCATGCCGGTGCGGGTCTCGATAGGATTCCGATCGCGGCCGCCGCCGCGGGAGGGGAGACAGATGACCGACTGCCTGTTCTGCAAGATCGTGTCCGGGGACGTGCCGGCGAAGATGGTCCGCTCGTCCGACCGGGCCGTCGCGTTCCGCGACATCAACCCGCAGGCGCCCACGCACGTCCTGGTCATTCCCAAGGACCACCACCCGACGGTGGGCGAGCTCGCCGCGGCCGACGCCGAACTCCTCGCCGAGGTGCTCCGCGAGGCGCACCAGGTCGCCGTGGACGAGGGCGTCTCCGACACCGGCTACCGGATCGTCTTCAACACCGGCGCGCAGGCCGGGCAGACCGTCTTCCACGTGCACGCGCACGTGCTGGGCGGCCGCGGCCTGAACTGGCCGCCCGGCTGACGTCCGGGCCGGGGCGGCCGGCGGGCGCCGTTTCGCGGGCGGCGGGGGCGCCGGGGCGAGCGGAAATACGGCGGCGCACCGGCGAGGGCGGTCGGTACCATGGAACCGACACACCTTGCACACCCGGAGCAGACAGAAGGCAGGTCTGAGGCCGCAAGGCCCGGCTGATGGTCGAATCAACTCACACGGGGCGCGACGGCCGCGCCCAGATCAAGATCGTGGTGCCGGACGACCATTCGATGGTGAGCCTGCTGGGCTCCCGGGACGAGTTGCTCCACGCGGTCGAGCGCGCGTTCGGCGACGGCATCGACATCCACGTCCGCGGCAACGAGATCACCGTGACCGGGTCCGAGACGGACACCGGACTGGTCTCCCGCCTCTTCACCGAGATGCTCGAGCTGCTCAAGGGCGGCACCCAGCTCACGCCCGACGCGGTCGAGCGGAGCCTGGCGATGCTGCGCGGGGAGGGCGACGCCCGTCCCGCCGAGGTGCTCACGCTGAACGTGCTGTCGGGCCGGGGGCGGACGATCCGGCCGAAGACGCTCAACCAGCGGCGGTACGTCGACGCGATCGACAGGCACACGATCGTGTTCGGCATCGGCCCCGCGGGCACCGGCAAGACGTACCTGGCGATGGCCAAGGCCGTCCGCGCGCTGCAGGACAAGCAGGTCAACCGCATCATCCTGACGCGCCCGGCGGTCGAGGCGGGGGAGCGGCTCGGGTTCCTGCCCGGCACGCTCTACGAGAAGATCGACCCGTACCTGCGGCCGCTGTACGACGCGCTGCACGACATGGTCGACCCCGACTCGATCCCCCGGCTGATGGCCGCCGGCACCATCGAGGTCGCCCCCCTCGCCTATATGCGCGGCCGGACCCTCAACGACTCGTTCATCATCCTGGACGAGGCGCAGAACACCTCGCCCGAGCAGATGAAGATGTTCCTCACCCGGCTCGGGTTCGGCTCCAAGGTCGTGGTGACCGGCGACGTGACGCAGGTCGACCTGCCGAACGGGACGCAGAGCGGGCTGCGCGTGGTCCAGGACATCCTCGACGGCGTCGAGGACATCCACTTCTCGCGGCTGTCCAGCCATGACGTCGTCCGGCACAAGCTGGTGACCGACATCGTGGACGCCTACAACCGGTACGACGAGTCGCGGGTGCCCGAGTTCAAGAAGGACTCGGCGCGCGGCGCCGGGCCCGGCCGCAAGCGGGGTTCCCGGTGAGCATCGAGGTGCTGAACGAGTCGGGCGCGGCGGTCGACGAGAACGCCCTCGCCGAGCTGTCCCGGCACGTGCTGGACGGGCTCCGCGTGCATCCGCTCGCGGAGCTGTCGGTCCTGCTCGTCGACGAGGACGCGATGACCGAGCTGCACGTCAAGTGGATGGACGAGCCCGGCCCCACCGACGTGCTGTCGTTCCCGATGGACGAGCTGCGCCCCGGTCACCTGTCGGGCGGCGCCGACGAGGACGAGGAGGCCGACCCGGGGCTGCTCGGCGACGTCGTCCTGTGCCCGTCGGTCGCCGAGCGGCAGGCCCGCACCGCCGGGCACAGCACCGAGGACGAGCTGGAACTGCTGTGCACGCACGGCATCCTGCATCTCCTCGGGTACGACCACGCCGAGCCGGAGGAGCACAAGGAGATGTTCGGCCTCCAGGCCGAGCTGCTCACCTCCTGGCGGGAGAAACGCGGCCGGCGGTGACCACGGCGCAGGCGTGGCTGGCGGGGCTGGCGGCCCTGCTGGTGGTTCTCGCGGGCCTCCTGGCCAGCACCGAGACGGCGCTCGCGCGCGTCTCCCGGGTGACCGTCGAGGAGTTCGCGAAGGAGCGGCGGCGCGGCTCGCACAAGCTCGCCGAGGTCGTCGCCGACCCGGCCCGCTACGTGAACATGGTGCTGCTGCTGCGCATCGGCTGCGAGCTGGTCGCCACCGTGATCGTCGCGGACCTGTGCATCTCGTGGCTGGACGAGACGTGGCCCGCCTACGTCGTCGCCGCCGCGTTCATGATCGTGGTGAGCTACGTGGCGGTCGGGGTCGCGCCCCGCACGCTCGGCATCCAGCACGCCGACCGGATCGCGCTCGCGGGCGCGGCCGTCCTGCACCCGGTGACGCGGGTGTTCGGGCCGCTGCCGCGGCTGCTGATCCTGCTCGGCAACGCGCTGACGCCCGGCAAGGGCTTCCGCGAGGGCCCGTTCGCGTCCGAGGCGGAGCTGCGCGACCTGGTCGACCTGGCCGAGCAGCGCAGCCTCATCGAGCCGGACGAGCGCGAGATGATCCACTCGGTGTTCGAGCTCGGCGACACGCTCGTCCGCGAGGTGATGGTGCCGCGCACCGACATCGTGTTCATCGAGCGGGACAAGACGCTGCGGCGGGCGATGTCGCTCGCGCTGCGCAGCGGCTTCTCCCGCATCCCGGTGGTCGGGGAGAACGAGGACGACGTCGTCGGCATCGCCTACCTCAAGGACGTCGTGCGCCGCAGCCACGAGCACCACGAGGCCGAGTCGGTCGAGACCGTCGACTCGGTGATGCGCCCGGCGACGTTCGTGCCCGACAGCAAGCCGATCGACGAGCTGCTGCGGGAGATGCAGGCCCGCCGGATCCACGTCGCGATCGTCATCGACGAGTACGGCGGCACCGCGGGCCTCGTCACGATCGAGGACATCCTGGAGGAGATCGTCGGGGAGATCACCGACGAGTACGACCGGGAGATCCCGCCGGTGACCTGGCTGGCGGGCGGCGCCGCCCGCGTCACGGCCCGGCTGCCGGTGGACGACCTCGCCGAGCTGTTCGACGTCGAGATCGACGCCGAGGACGTCGACACGGTCGGCGGGCTGCTGGCGCACGCCCTCGGCCGCGTCCCGATCGAGGGGTCGACGGCGGAGGTCGGTTCCGCGCCGCGCACGCCCGGCGACGACGGCGACGACGCGCCGGGCGGGGCCGTCCTGTCGCTCAAGGCGGAGACGATCGCCGGGCGCCGCAACCGCATCGGCACGGTGCTCGTGCGCCGTCTCGACACCGGTGACGCGGGCCCGGTCCGTCCCGACGCCTGACGCGCGCGCCGGGCCGGGCGGTCCCGGCTCGCCGGGGCGGCCGGGAGCGAGGGTCAGAGCGTCGTGCGGAGGGTCCCGTCGGGCCCGGCGACCAGGACGGGCGCCTTGGGGCCGAGGTCGCGGACGGCGGCGACGTCCGACGCGTCGGGCGCGTCGGCGGCGGTGACGACGGCGGCCGCCTCGAGGTCCTCGGCGCCGCTGGACACCGCCATCGCGACCGCGACCTTGAGCGCCGAGAGCCGCAGCGACGGCAGGTCCACGCTCGTCGCCGCGTAGGTGCGGCCCGTCTCGTCGCGCACCGCGGCGCCCTCGGCGGCCCCGGTGCGGGCGCGGGACGACCGCGCCAGGGTGATGATCTTCGCGTCCTCGGCGTTCAGCTCGCTCACGCCCCCGATCGTAGGGGACTCGCCTCGACCTCCCACAACTCGCTACGACCCGCCGCATGCGGCGCGGCAAGTCGGCGCCAAGTGGGCGGCAAGCGGCGGGCGCCACCCTCGGAGCCTCGAATCCGGATCTCTGGGGGAACGCGATGTCCCGTCTGCTGTACCGCCTGGGCAGGGCCGCCGCCCTGCGCCCGTGGCGGTTCGTCGTCGTGTGGCTGGCGCTCGTCGCCGCGGTGGGAGGCGCCGCGGCGGCGGGCGGCGGGTCGCTGCAGGACGACTACACGCTCGAAGGGACCGGGTCGCAGGAGGCCACGGAGCTCCTGCGGGACCGGTTCCCGGCGCTGTCGGGCGCCGACGCGCGCGTCGTGGTGCACGCGGCGGACGGCCGCGTCGACCCGGCCGCGCTCGCCGCCGCGGGCGGCGAGGTGCGCGGGCTGCCGCACGTCAGCGCCGTCGACCCGCCGCGGCCCAGCCCGGACGGCCGCACGGCCCTGATCACCGTCCGGTACTCGGCGCCGGTCACCGACCTGGAGACCGGGCCGACGCTCGACGCCCTCCGCGACGCGACCGGGAACCTCGAGGACGCCGGCTACCAGGTGGAGTTCGGCGGCCAGGTGCCCGAGAACGTCACCGCGCCCGGCGGCACCGCGGAGGCGGTCGGCGTGGTGGCCGCACTGGTGATCCTGCTGCTGGCGTTCGGGTCGGTGGTCGCGGCGGGGCTGCCGCTGGCGGTCGCGCTCGCGGGCCTCGGCGCGGGCGTGTCGGGGATCACGCTGCTTGCGGCCGTGACGAACGTGGCGACGACCGCGCCGACGCTCGCGATGATGGTGGGCCTCGGCGTCGGCATCGACTACGCGCTGTTCATCCTCACCCGGCACCGGGAGGGCCTCGCCGCCGGGCTGGACGTGCCCGAGTCGGCCGGCCGCGCCATCGCCACCGCCGGGCAGTCGGTGCTCTTCGCGGGGTTCACGGTTCTGCTGGCGCTGTGCGGGCTGGTGGTCTCGCGGATCCCGGTGTTCATGACCATGGGGTTCGCGACCGGGATCGTGGTGGCGGCGACCGTGGCGAGCGCGCTGACGCTGCTGCCCGCGGTGCTCGGCCTGGCCGGGCGGCGGGTGCTGCGCCGCCGCGACCGCGCGTCCGGCGCGGCGCCCGCGGCCGACTCGCCGCGGATCCGCCGCTGGGCGCTGCACGTGGGCCGCCGCCCGTGGCCGTGGCTGCTGGCCGGGCTGCTGCTGATGCTCACGCTGGCCGCGCCGGCGCTCGGCATGCGGACGTGGCCGAGCGACGCGGGCAGCGAGCCGGAGTCCAACACGGTCCGGCAGGCGTACGACCTGGTCGCCGAGGCGTACGGCCCCGGCGCGAACGGCCCCCTGATGGTGGCCGTCGACCTGACGGAGGTCGAGCGGGCGGCGCTGCCCGGCCTGCACGACCGGCTCGCCGCCACCGAGGGCGTCGCGTCCGTGACGCCGCCCCGGCTGTCGGACGCCCGCGACGCCGCGGTGATCGTGGTGACGCCCGAGTACGGGCCGCAGGACGAGCGCGTCACGCCCCTCGTCGACGGGATCCGCGCGGACGTCCTGCCGCCCGGGGCGGAGGTCACCGGGATGACGGCCGCGTACGTGGACCTGTCGCGGGTGCTGTCCGAGCGGCTGTGGCCGGTGATCGGCGTGGTGGTGGCGACCTCGTTCGTCATGCTGATGATCGTCTTCCGGTCGATCCTGGCGCCGCTGAAGGCCGCCGTCATGAACCTGCTGTCGATCGGCGCCGCGTACGGGGTGCTCACCGCCGTGTTCCAGTGGGGGTGGGGCGCGGAACTGCTCGGCCTGCCGCACAGCGTGCCGGTGTCCAGCTTCATCCTGCTGCTGATGTTCGCGGTGCTGTTCGGGGTGTCGATGGACTACGAGGTGTTCCTGCTGTCGCGCGTCCGGGAGGAGTGGCTGCGGACCGGGGACGCGCGCGGCTCGGTGTCGGCGGGTCTCGCCGCGACCGGCCGGGTGATCACCAGCGCGGCGCTGATCATGGTCGCGGTGTTCCTCGGGTTCGCCGCCGACCCGGGCCTGGTGATCAAGCAGATGGGCGTGGGGCTCGCGGTGGCGGTCGCGCTGGACGCGACGATCGTCCGGCTCGTCCTGGTCCCGGCGGCGATGGCGCTGCTCGGCCGCGGCAACTGGTGGCTGCCCGGATGGCTCGGCCGGGTCCTGCCGGACGTCGACCTGCACGGCGGCCGGGTGCCCGCCGAGGCGGGGGCCGAGCCGCGGACCAGGGAGCCGAGCCGGGCGTAGGAGGCGACCACGGCCGTCGGCTTGTCCCGGTTTAGGCTGATCGGGACATGTCGACTGTTGTGGACGCGCCCGTCGTCAGCGTGCTCGGCGCCTTCGGCGCGACGGTGGACGGCGCGCCCGCCGACCTCGGCGGGCGCCGCCGCCGGTCGGTGCTGGCCCGGCTCGCCGCCGCGCACGGCCGGATGGTCCCGGCCGACACCCTCGTCGAGGACCTGTGGGCCGGGACGGCGCCGCCCCGCGCGGGCGCGGGCCTGCAATCGTTCGTGTCGCACCTGCGCCGTGCCCTGGAGCCGCGCCGCCCGCCCCGCACGCCCGCCCGCGTCCTGGTCACCGCGCCGCCCGGCTACGCGCTGCGGCTCCCGGACGGCAACGTGGACGCGTGGCGGTTCGACGCGCTCGTCGACGAGGCGGGCGCGCTGCTCGCCGCGGGCGCCCCCGCCGTCGCCCGCAGCCGCGCCGAGGCCCCCCTCGGCCGCTGGGGCGGCCCCGCCTACGCCGAGTTCGCCGACCTGCCGTGGGCCGCCGCCGAGGCCGTCCGGCTGGACGAGCGCCGCCGGCTCGCCGTCGAGCGCCGCGCCGAAGCCCTGCTCGGCCTCGGCGGAGCTGCCGAGGCCGTCCCCGACCTGGAGGAGCACGCCGCCGCGAACCCGCTGCGCGAGGAGGCGTGGCGGCTGCTGGCGCTGGCCCTGTACCGGGCGGGACGGCAGGGGGACGCGCTCGCCGCGCTCCGCCGGGTCCGCGCCGTGCTCGGCGAGGAACTCGGCGTCGACCCGGGCCCCGCGCTGCGCGGCCTGGAGGCCGACATCCTCGCCCAGGCCCCCGAACTGGGCGACCCGCCGGCCGCGGACCGTCCCGTACCCCTGCGGCCGCTCCCGGCGCCGGCGGCGCGGCCGGAACCGGAGGCCGCGTTCGTCGGGCGGGAGAGCGAGCTGGCGCTGCTGGACGGCGCGGCCGGCCGGGGCGGCGTGATCCTCGTCGGCGGCGACGCGGGCATGGGCAAGACGGCCCTCGCCGAGCGGTTCGCGCGGCGGCTCGGCGACCGGGGCTGGACGTGCGCGTGGGGACGCGCGCAGGAGACCGGCGGGGCGCCCGCCGCGTGGCCGTGGGCCGAGCTGCTGCGCGACCTCACGGCCGCGGCGCCCCCGGACGCCGCCCTGGCCGCACGCCTCGCCCCTCTCCTGGACGACGCCGCCGCCGGCCTCGACCACGCCCTCGCGCGCCCGTACCCCGGTCCCGCCGCCGGGTCCGGGCCCGCCCCCGCCGGCCGCGGCGGCGCCGACGTCGCCACCGGCCGGTTCCGGCTGCACCTCGCCGTCGGCGACTACCTCGCCGGGATCGCCGCGCGCGCCCCGCTGCTGCTCGTCCTGGAGGACCTGCACTGGGCCGACGACGAGACCCTCGCGCTGCTGGTCCGGCTCGCCGAACGGCTCCGCGACCGCCGCGTGCTGATCGCCGCGACGTTCCGCCGCACCGAGGCGCCCGAGCGGCTCGCCGCCGCGCTCGCCGCGCTCGCCCGCCGCGAGCCGCTGCGCATCGACCTCGGCGGGCTCGCCCCCGCCGAGGTCGCCGAACTCGTCCGCGCGACGTGCGCGACCGGCGTCGCCGACGCCGAGCTGGCCGACATCGCCGCACGGACCGGCGGCAACCCCTTCTTCGTCCGCGAGACGGCCCGGCTGCTGGACGCCGAGGGGCTGCCCGCCGCCGTCCGCCGCGTGCCCGCCGGGGTGGGGGACGTCCTGCGCCGCCGCATCGCGCGGCTCCCGGAGCCCGCCCGGAACGTGCTGCGCGACGCCGCCGTCGTCGGCCGCGACGCCGACCTCGCCGTCCTCGCCGAGCTGGCCGCGGGCGGCGCCCACGGCGACGAGGACGCCGTCATCGACGCCGTCGAGGCCGCCCTCGCCGCCGGCCTCGTCGTCGAGCCCGCGCCCGGACGGCTGCGGTTCGTGCACGCGCTCGTCCGCGACACCCTCTACGACGGGTTGTCGCGGGCCCGCCGCACCCGGCTGCACGGCCGCGTCGCCGCCGCGCTGGAACGGCACCGCCCCGCCGAGGTCGCCGCGATCGCGCACCACTACCTGGAGTCGGGCGCCGAACCGGACAGGGCCGTCCGCTACGCGCGGCTCGCCGCGGCGGCCGCCGAGGCCAGGTTCGCGCACGGCCAGGCCGCCGACCTGTGGGTCGGCGCCGCCGAGACGCTGCGCGCGCGGGGCCCGGACGCCGCCCGCGACCGGCTGGAGACCGAGGTCGCGGCCATCCGCGCCTGCGGGCTCGCGGGGGACGTCATGCAGGCCCGCGACCGGCGGCTGCGCGCCATCGCCGACGCCCGCGCGCTCGGCGACGTCCGGCTGCTGGCCCGCGTCATCACCGCCTTCGACGTGCCCACGCTGTGGACCAGCCGCGAGTACGGCACCCTCGACCGGGAGATCATCGACGCCGCCGAGGAGGCCCTGCGCCGGCTCCCGGGCGGCGAGGACGAACTGCGCGTCCGGCTGCTGACCAGCCTGGCGATCGAGATGGAGGGCGAGTTCGACGACCGGGGCGTCACCGCGGCCGACGAGGCGGTCGCGCTGGCCCGCGCCGCCGGCCGCCCCGACCTGCTCGCCGTCGCGCTCAACGGCCGCTACATCAACGGCTACCGGAGCGCCGGCGACCTCGCGGTGCGGCAGCGGCTCGCCCGCGAACTGCTCGACCTCGCGGAGGAGCACGACCTCGCCGCCTACCGCGTCCTCGCGCACCTGCAGCTCCAGCAGACGTCCGTCGCCGCGCTCGACCGGGCCGCCGCGGCCGCTCACCTGGAGGAGGGGCGGCGCCTCGCGGACCAGTACGGGCTGCCGCTGCTCGCGCAGATCGCGAGCTGGTACGCCGGACTCGTGCACGTCCTCGCCTCGCGGTTCGACGCGGCCGAACGGGCGTACGCGACGGTCAGCGAGGACATCGGCCGCACCGGGATCTGGAGCAGCGAGGACGGCATCGTCGGGTTCGGCGCGTTCTGCCTGCGGCTCGTCCAGGGGCGGCCGGGCGAGCTGCTGGAGCAGGCCGCGTGGCTGTCGCGGCGGTGGTCCCATGTCGCCGCCACCGCCGACGTCCACGCGCTCGCGCTCGCCGACGTCGGCCGCGTCGCGGAGGCCCGCGCGGCCGTCGCCGCCGCGGGCCCCATCCGCCCCGACTACTTCTACGACCTCGCCACGGCGATCCGCGCCCACCGCGCGATCGTCCTGGACCAGCGCGACGTCGCCGAACGGGCGTACGCCGACCTGCTGCCGTACGAGGGGCACTTCGCCGGGGGCTGCACCACCTTCGCGACGATCGGGCCGGTCGCGCACGTCCTCGGCGACCTCGCCGGGTACCTCGGACGCCCCGCCCGGGTCGCCGCCGCCCACTACCGCCGGGCCGCCCGCGCCGCCGACACCCTCGGCGCGCCGCTCTTCTCCCGGCTGGCCCGGGAGGCCCTGGCCGCACTCGGCGACACCGCCGCCTCCGCATGACCGTCGGGCGGCGGGACGGGGCCCGCCGCAGGTGGGGGACAATCGAGGGGTGACATCGACGGGAGATCTGACCACCGCGCCGCAGCCCGAGGGTTTCCGGGCGGGCTTCGCCTGCTTCATCGGACGCCCGAACGTGGGCAAGTCGACGCTGATGAACGCGCTCGTCGGCACCAAGGTGGCGATCACCAGCAGCCGCCCGCAGACGACGCGGCGGGCGATCCGCGGCATCGTCCACCGGCCGGACGGGCAGCTCGTCGTGGTCGACACGCCGGGCCTGCACAAGCCGCGGACGCTGCTCGGCGAACGGCTCGACAGCCTCGTCCGGTCCACCCTCACCGAGGTCGACGTCATCGGGTTCTGCGTGCCCGCCGACCAGCCGGTGGGGCCGGGCGACAAGTACATCGCCCGCGAGCTGGCGGGGGTGAAGAAGACCCCGATCGTGGCGATCGTCACCAAGACCGACCTCGCCCCGCCCGAGCGGGTCGCCGAGCAGCTCCTCGCCGTGGGACGGCTGGGGGAGTTCGCCGACATCGTGCCCTGCTCGGCGCAGGACGGCTTCCAGGTCGACCTGGTCGGCGAGCTGCTGGTCTCGCGCCTGCCGGAGGGCATGCCGCTGTACCCGGAGGGCGATCTCACCGACGAGCCCGAGCAGGTGATGATCGGCGAACTGATCCGGGAGGCCGCGCTCGAGGGCGTCCGGGACGAGCTGCCGCACTCGATCGCCGTCGTCGTGGACGAGATGGCGCCGCGCGAGGGACGGGACGATCTCGTCGACGTCTACGCGCACCTGTTCGTCGAGCGGCCCAGCCAGAAGGGCATCATCATCGGGCATCGCGGCGCCCGGCTGCGCGAGGTCGGGGCGGCCGCACGGCGGCAGATCGAGGCGCTGCTCGGCACGAGGATCTATCTCGATCTGCGGGTCAGCGTCCTCAAGGACTGGCAGCGCGACCCCAAGCAGCTGCGGCGGCTGGGCTTCTACGACTGATCGCCGCTATGACCGGTCGTCGCGGCGGTCCGCCGGTTCGTCGCGAGGCGCGGACCCGTCCGCCCGCTCCCACCCGTCCTGCTGCGGCCACACCGCGTTCGGGTCGGGCGTGTAGTTCCCGTTCTGGTACTGCGCGTTCTGGTACTGCCCGTAGTACTGCTCCTGCGCGTACTGATCTTGGGTGTACTGATCTTGGGTGTACTGCTCCTGCGCGTGCTGCTCCTGCGCGTACGCCTCCGGCGGGTACGGGCCGGGACGGCCGCGCCCGCCCAGCCGCGCGCTGATCGGGCGCGCCAGGCTGAACCCGGTGACCAGCAGCGACGCGGCGACCGCCACGTACCAGCCGTACAGCACGCTGATCTCGTAGCCGACGTCCAGGCCGCCGGCGGGCAGGTCGTCGCGGGCGTCGCCGAGCCGGAGCAGGAACAGCAGGCACGCCAGCAGCGACAGGACGCCGGGGACGGCCGCGAGCCCGGTGATGCGGGTGTCGCGGGCGAGCAGGTCCCAGCAGGCCATCACGATCGCGACCACGGCGAACACCGGGACCGACAGCACCACGTCGTCGGCGTCGATGCCGGCCGCCGTGGCCACCTCCCGGGTGATCGCGCTGCCGAACAGGTCGACGACCACGGAGGCCCGCGCCCACGGCAGGAACGCCGACACCAGCAGCACCGCGGCCGACGCGATCAGCGCGATGCTCCAGCCGAGGCCGCCGCGCCGCGGCTCGTCCGGTGCGGGCTCGGGCACCGGCTCCGGGACGGCGTCGCCGGGACCGGGCGGCGGGAGACCGTCGTCGGGCGGCAGGAACTGCGGGCGCGACCGCGCGCCGCCCGCGTCGGAACCCAGGTCACCGGTCATGGACCCAGCGTAAGGGGGAGGAACCGCCGGGTCGCGGACGGGCGGGAATCTCCCGGACGGCCGATGACGTTACCGTGACGGAAGAGGCCCCGGACGTCTCACCATGCGGACGTCGGTTTCCGGAGCACGGATGTCATCTGTTACTTTGGCGAGCGTGTCTGGTGCGCTGCTCCTCCTTAGCGGCCGCAGCGGGGGCCTGTAACCAGGTCGGCTCCCTCGCTGCGGGACTCTGACGTGGACGTCGGCCGCAAGAGGTTCGAGCAGGGAGATCCCACCGCATGTACCCGGCACAGCAGCCCTCCGGTATGCCCTTCGAGCGCTACCGCCCCTTCGCCCCCGTCAAGCTGACCGGCCGCACCTGGCCGGACGCCGTCATCGAACGGGCCCCGCGCTGGTGCGCGGTCGACCTGCGCGACGGCAACCAGGCGCTGATCGATCCGATGGACGCCCACCGCAAGCTGCGGATGTTCGAGCTGCTGGTCCGGATGGGCTACAAGGAGATCGAGGTCGGGTTCCCGGCGGCGAGCCAGACCGACTACGACTTCGTCCGGCAGATCATCGACGAGGACCGCGTCCCCGACGACGTCGTGATCCAGGTGCTGACGCAGGCCCGCCCCGAGCTGATCGAGCGGACGTTCGAGGCCGTGCGGGGCGCGAAGCGCGCGATCGTCCACCTGTACAACTCGACCAGCACGCTGCAGCGCCGCGTGGTGTTCGGGCAGGACCGCGACGGCATCACCGCCATCGCCGTCGAGGGCGCGAAGCTGTGCGCCAAGCTCGCCGAGGACATGGACGGCACCGAGATCTTCTTCCAGTACTCGCCGGAGTCGTTCACCGGCACCGAGCTGGAGTACGCCGTCGAGGTCTGCAACGCCGTCAACGACGTGTGGAGGCCGACCCCCGACCGGAAGGTCATCGTCAACCTGCCGGCGACCGTCGAGATGGCCACGCCCAACGTGTACGCCGACCAGATCGAGTGGATGAGCCGGAACCTGGCCTACCGCGACTCGGTCATCCTGTCGCTGCACCCGCACAACGACCGCGGCACCGCGGTCGCCGCCGCCGAGCTCGGCTACATGGCGGGCGCCGACCGCATCGAGGGCTGCCTGTTCGGCAACGGCGAGCGCACCGGCAACGTCTGCCTGGTCACCCTGGGGCTGAACCTGTTCACCCAGGGGATCGACCCGCAGATCGACTTCTCCGACATCGACGAGATCCGCCGCACCGTCGAGTACTGCAACCAGCTGCCGGTCCACGAGCGGCACCCCTACGGCGGCGACCTGGTCTACACCGCGTTCTCCGGCTCCCACCAGGACGCCATCAACAAGGGCTTCGACCACCTGCGCCGCGACGCCGAGGCCGCCGGGACGCCCGTCGAGGACTACCGGTGGGAGGTTCCGTACCTGCCGATCGACCCGCACGACGTCGGCCGCACCTACGAGGCCGTCATCCGGGTCAACAGCCAGTCCGGCAAGGGCGGCGTGGCCTACGTCATGAAGACCGAGCACGCGCTGGAACTGCCGCGGCGCCTGCAGATCGAGTTCTCCCGGGTCGTGCAGGAGCACACCGACAGCGAGGGCGGCGAGGTCGACCCCGGCCGCATGTGGGAGATCTTCGAGGCCGAGTTCCTGTCCAACGGGCCCCGCGTCGGGCTGCTGGCGCACCGCGCGACGTCCCGCGTCGACGAGAAGGACGCCCTGAGCTGCGACGTCCGCGTCGACGGCGAGATCCGCGAGATCGAGGGCCTCGGCAACGGCCCGGTGTCGGCGTTCCAGGACGCGCTGTCGACCGTGGGGATCGACGTCCGCGTCCTGGACTACGCCGAGCACGCGATGAGCGCGGGCGGCGACGCCCGCGCCGCCGCCTACGTCGAATGCGACGTGAACGGCAGCACGGTATGGGGCGTCGGCATCGACGGCAACATCGTCACCGCCTCCCTGAAGGCGATGCTGTCCGCCGTGAACCGCGTCGCCCGCGCGCAAGCGAAGTAAGCGGTTTGCGGCCGGGCGCTCTATAGTTGCGTCCATGGCACGTCGACTGGCGGAGGTCGCCAAGAAGGTCGGAGTCAGCGAGGCCACGGTCAGCCGGGTCCTCAACGACAAGCCCGGCGTGTCCGACGCGACCCGCGCGGCGGTGCTGACCGCCCTCGACGTCCTCGGCTACGAGCGCCCCACGCAGCTGCGCGGCGAGCGCGCCCGCCTGGTCGGGCTGGTCCTGCCCGAACTCGGCAACCCGATCTTCCCGGCCCTGGCCGAGGTCGTCGGGGGCGCGCTCGCCCAGCGCGGGTTCACGCCCGTCCTGTGCACCCTCACCCCCGGCGGCCTGTCGGAGGCCGACTACGTCGAGATGCTGCTGCAGCAGCAGGCGTCCGGGGTGATCTTCGCGGGCGGCCTCTACGCCGAGGCCGACGCCGCCCACGACCACTACCACCGGCTGCTGGAGGTCCGGCTGCCGGTCGTGCTGGTCAACGCGGCCGCCGGCGGGCTCGACTTCCCGCAGGTGTCCACCGACGACGCCGTCGCCGCCGAGCAGGCGTTCGGCCACCTGCTGTCCCTCGGCCACGAGCGCATCGGCGTGGTCCTCGGCCCCGAGGACCACGTCCCGTGCCGCCGCAAGCTCGCCGCGGTCCGCGCCGCCGCCGAGCGCGCCGGCGTCGACCTGCCCGACTCCCGCGTCCGCCGCGCGATGTTCTCCCTCGAGGGCGGCCAGGCGGTGACCGGGCGCCTCATCCGCGACGGCGTCACGGGCGTGATCTGCGCCAGCGACCCCCTCGCCCTCGGCGTCGTCCGCGCCGTCCGCCGCCTCGGCATGTCGGTGCCCGGCGACGTCTCGGTCGTCGGCTACGACGACTCGGCGTTCATGAACTGCGTCGACCCGCCTCTGACGACCGTCCGGCAGCCCATCGAGTCCATCGGCCGCGCCGCCGTGACCCTGCTGGTCAACCAGGTCGACGGCGGCTCCGTCACCGCCGAGGAGCTCCTCTTCGAGCCCGAGCTGGTGGTCCGCGCCTCGACCGCGCCCAGGCCCGCGCCCGGCTCCGCGGCCTGACGCCCGTCCGCTCCCGCCTCCCGGCCCGCCGCGCACCGCGCGTGGCGGGCTTGCGCACGCTTGCATCTGATTACGCCAGGTCAGACGCAGTTTGTTTACTTTTTGCGTATTGTCATTCGTCTATTGCATTGCGGTGTAGCTCTCTGTATGTTCCTCGCAATTGGCCGACCCCCACGGCCCAGGAGGGAACCCCATGAGAGCCCGGATCCTCGCCGCCCTGCTCGCCGCGTCCGTCACGTCCGTCCTCGCCGGCTGCGGCGGGGACGGCTCCGACGGCGCGGACACCTCGCCGCTGAGCGCCGACACCGAGGTGACGATCACGGTCGGCTGCATGCCGGCCAAGAGCCAGAAGGCCCAGCGCGACGAGTGGAACGAGGACGTCGCCGCCTTCCAGAAGCTCCACCCCAACATCAAGGTCGTCGGCAAGGACGCCTTCCCCTGCCTGGACCCGAACACCTTCCAGGCGAAACTGGCGGGCGGGCAGATGGAGGACCTCTTCTACGTCTACTTCACCGACGTCAACGACATCATCGCCAAGGGCCAGGCCGCCGACATCACGCCGTATCTCGGGCGGGTCGAGAACCACGGGAACCTCGACCCGGCCGTGCAGCGCGTCTTCAAGGACGGCGACAAGGTGTACGGGCTGCCGCGGCAGAACTACACGATGGGCCTGTTCTACAACCGGACCCTGTTCGAGAAGGCCGGCCTGGACCCTGACGCCCCGCCGCGGACGTGGCCCGAGGTCCGGGCCGCCGCGAAGAAGATCAGCGACCTCGGAGACGGCGTCGTCGGGTTCGCCGAGCTCAGCGCGCAGAACCAGGGCGGCTGGCACTTCACCACGTCCCTGTACAGCCAGGGCGGCGGCATGGTGACGCCGGACGGGAAGAAGTCGGCGTTCAACAGCCCGCAGGGCAAGGCCGTCCTCCAGACCCTCAAGGAGATGCGCTGGACGGACGACTCCATGGGCAGCAAGCAGCTCCTCGTGGCCGCCGACGTGCAGCGCATGATGGCCGCCGGTGAACTCGGCATGTTCCTCGGCGCGCCCGACAACGCGACCGCGCTCGTCGACCAGTTCGACGGCGACTACAAGGACTACGGGATGGCGCCGATCCCGGGCGGGCACGGCACGCTGCTGGGCGGGGACGGCTACATGTTCAGCCCCGACGCGACCCCCGAGCAGATCAAGGCCGGGCTGATGTGGCTCGAGTTCTACGCGATCACGCCCGGCCAGGGACAGCTGAACTACGCGCGGGCCGCGCGGAACGGACGTCCGGTCGGGCTGCCGCAGCCGAAGCTGTTCGGCGACAACGCCGTCGGCCGGAAGGACCGGGAGCTGAGGGCCGCGTCCGCGAACCTGCCGGTCGCGAACTTCAAGCCGTACGAGGACGCCTACGCGTCCGTCCCGGCGAAGCTCGAGCCGCCGCACGCGCAGAAGCTCTACGCGATCCTCGACTCGGTCGTGTCCGCCGTGCTGACCAGGCGTGACGCGAAAATCGACGACCTGCTCGCGGACGCGCAGGAGAAGGCCGACGCCGTCCTCGCGCGGTCGGCGAACTGACGCGGGCGCGCCCCCCGGCCCCCTCGGCCCACCGTCCGGACCCGCTCCGGACCCCCGTCCCGACCCGCCTCCGATCGACCCCGACCGACACCCGAACCGGGGCGCCGGCCGCCGCCGGCGCCCCCGAGGGGACGACCCCATGCTCACACTGCGGACGCCGGCGCGCCCGGCCGCGCACGCCCGCCGCCGTCCGGCGACCCGGAGAGGGCGGGTCGTGCGGCGCAACCTGACGGCCTACGGATTCCTGTGCGGGGCGCTGATCTGCTTCGCGTTCTTCTCCTGGTACCCGATCCTGCGGGAGATCCTGCTCAGCTTCCAGCAGACGAACTTCGTCGGCGACACCCGCTGGGTGGGGCTGGAGAACTTCCGCACGGTCATCGCCGACCCCGTGTTCTGGGACGCCTGGAAGAACACCGCGGTCTTCACGCTGCTGGCGCTCGTGATCGGCTACGCCGTCCCGTTCACGATCGCGATCGTCCTGAACGAGCTGCGGCACGCGCGCGGCTACCTGCGCTTCGTCGTGTACCTGCCGGTGATGCTGCCGCCCGCCGTGGTGGTGCTGCTGTTCAAATGGTTCTACGACCCCGGGCCCGGCCTGTTCAACCAGGTCCTGGGCCTGGTGAACCTCCCGGGGCTGCAATGGCTCGACTCGACGGACACGGCGCTGGTGTCGCTCGTGCTGGTGTCGACGTGGATGAACCTCGGCAGCGGCACCCTCATCTACCTCGCCGCGCTCCAGACGATCCCCGGCGAGCTGTACGAGGCGGCCGAGCTGGACGGCGCGGGCCTCCTCCGACGCCTCTGGCACATCACGATCCCGCAGACCAAGCTCATCCTGCTGGTGATGCTGCTCCTTCAGGTGATCGCGACGATGCAGGTGTTCATCGAGCCGTACCTGCTCACCGGCGGCGGCCCCGAGAACGCGACCGTCACCGTCGTCTACCTGATGTACCAGTACGCCTTCAACTTCACGAACTTCGGCGGCGGCGGCGCGCTCGGGCTGATGCTCATGGCCGTGCTGATGGTGTTCTCCGCCGTCTACCTGCGCGTTTCGCGCGACGACCCGAGGTAGGCACCCATGACGCAGACCCGTACGCTCGTGTCGCCGCACACACTCGGCACCCCGCGCGGCAAGGCCGTCTACTGGACGGTCCTGACGACCGTCGTCGTGACGTTCACGCTCGTGTTCGTCTTCCCGCTGTACTGGATGGTCACGGGCGCGATGAAGTCGCCGGACCAGCTCGCCGAGGTCCCGCCGAGCCTCTGGCCGTCCGACATCGACCTCGGCGCCTACCGGGAGGCGTGGCGGCAGCTCGACCTCGGCCTCTACATGCGCAACACGTTCGTGTACGCGTTCGGCGCGTGGCTGTTCACCCTCGCTGTGGACGTCTCCGCCGCGTACGCGCTGTCGAAGCTGCGCCCGCTGTTCGGCCGCGCCGTCCTCGGCATGATGCTGGCGACGCTGATGATCCCGCCGATGGTGATCCTGCTGCCCGCCTACCTCACCGTGAAGGACCTGCCGATCCTCGGCGCCAACCTGCTGAACACCCCGTGGGCCATCTGGCTGCCGGCCGCCGCCAACGCGTTCAACATCTTCCTGCTCAAACGGTTCTTCGACTCGATCCCCACCGAGCTGATCGACGCCGCGGAAGTGGACGGCGCGTCGTCCTCGCGCATCCTGTGGTCGATCGTCCTGCCGGTGTCCCGCCCGATCCTCGGCGTCGTGTCGATCTTCACGATCGTCAACGTCTGGCGCGACTTCGTCTGGCCGCTGCTCGTCCTGCCCGACGGCGACAAGAAGACGATCAGCGTGGCGATCTCGTCGCTGGCCGTGCAGGTGCCGCAGAACGTGCTGATCGGCTCGTTGGTGATCGCCAGCCTGCCCACGATCGTCGTCTTCTTCGTCTTCCAGCGCCAGATCATGGCCGGCCTCACGGCGGGCGGCCTGAAGGGCTGACCGGACTCTCCCGCTCCCCGTGTTCAACGATTCCTAAGGAGTTCTCGCATGCCCGAAGCATGGTGGCGCGACGCGGTGATCTACCAGGTGTACCCGCGCAGCTTCGCCGACGGGAACGGCGACGGCGTCGGCGACCTCGCCGGCCTGCGCGACCGGCTGCCCTACCTCGCCGGACTCGGCGTCGACGCCCTGTGGCTGAACCCGTGGTACCCGTCGCCGATGGCGGACGGCGGCTACGACGTGGCCGACTACCGGGACGTCGCCCCGGAGTTCGGGACGCTCGCCGAGGCGGAGGCGTTCATCGCCGAGGCGCACGCGGCCGGCCTGCGGATCATCCTCGACGTGGTGCCGAACCACGCGTCCGACCAGACCGCCTGGTTCCGGGAGGCGCTCGCCGCCGGTCCCGGTTCGCCGGAACGCGAACGCTTCTGGTTCCGCCCGGGCCGGGGGGACGGCGGCGCCGAGCCCCCGAACGACTGGCGGTCGATCTTCGGCGGGCCCGCGTGGACGCGCGTCCCGGACGGCGAGTGGTACCTGCACCTGTTCGCCCCCGAGCAGCCCGACTTCAACTGGAACAGCCCCGACGTCGTCCGCGAGTTCCACGACGTGCTGCGGTTCTGGTACGACCGCGGCGTCGACGGCATCCGCATCGACTCGGCGGCGTTGCTGGTGAAGGACCCCGACGCCGAGCCGGACGGCCGCGACCCGTACACCGACCGCGACGGCGTCCACGACGTCTACCGGGGCTGGCGGGCGATCACCGACGGGTATCCGGGCCGGATGCTGGTCGGCGAGGTGTGGCTGCCCGACCAGGAGCGGTTCGCCCGCTACCTGCGCCCGGACGAGATGCACACCGCGTTCAACTTCGACTTCCTGAACTGCGCGTGGGATCCGCACGCCCTCCGCAAGGTCATCGAGACGACGCTCGCGACGCACGGCCCGGTCGGCGCCCCGCCGACCTGGGTGCTGGCGAACCACGACGTCGTCCGGCCCGTCACCAGGTACGGCCGCGCCGACACCTCGTTCGACCTGCAGGACCGCCGGCTCGGCGCCCCCACCGACCGCGCCCTCGGCGTCCGCCGCGCCCGCGCGGCCGCGCTGCTCGCGCTGGCCCTGCCCGGCTCCGCGTACGTCTACCAGGGGGAGGAGCTGGGCCTGCCCGAGGTCGAGAACCTGCCGGACGACCTGCGGCAGGACCCGATCTGGCACCGCTCCGGCCGCACCGACCCCGGCCGGGACGGCTGCCGGGTGCCGCTCCCGTGGTCCGGGGACGCCCCGCCGTTCGGCTTCGGCGGCGACCCGTGGCTCCCGCAGCCGCCCGACTGGAAGACGCTCACCGTCGAGGCGCAGGACGCCGACCCCGGCTCGATGCTCGCGCTGTACCGGTCGGCCCTCGCCCTGCGCCGCGACCACCTGCGCCTCGACGGCGCGGGCGGCGGCGCGGGGACGGGCGAGGGAGCCTTGGCCTGGCTGCCCGCGCCCGAGGACGTCCTGGCGTTCACCCGCGAGGCCGGCGTGACGTGCGTCGTCAACCTCGGCGACGGCTCCTTCCCGCTGCCGGCCGGGGAGGTGCTCCTGGCCAGCGGCCCCCTCGCGGGCCGCGACCTGCCGCCCGACACGGCCGCCTGGCTCCGCTGACCGGACCGCACGACCGCGCGCCCCGCCCCCCGAGTTCTGCCGCTCCTCCCAGGCAGGTGTCCCGCCCCCACCCCCACTACACCGACAGGGAGCAGAACCAGCGATGAGACAGAAGGCACTCCGCGTCCTGCTGGTCGCGGCGCTGGCCGTCACCGGGCTGTTCGGCCCGGTGACGGCCCCCGCCGCGGCGGCCGAGACGAACCTGGCGGCGGGCAAGACCGCCTCCGCCGCCTCCGCGAACGGCCGGCACGCCGCCGCGAACGTGAACGACGGCGACCGGGCCACCTACTGGGAGAGCGCGAACCACGCCTTCCCGCAATGGATCCAGATCGACCTCGGCGCGACGGTCGTCACGGACAAGGCCGTCCTCAAGCTCCCGGCCGCCGGCTGGGAACGCCGCACGCAGACCCTCGCCGTCCAGGCGAGCACGGACGGGACGCGCTTCACCGACGTCGTCGCGTCCGGCGCGCGCGTCTTCGACCCGGCGTCCGGCAACACCGTCACCCTCGCCTACGACGACGCCCCGACCCGGTTCCTGCGCGTCCACATCACCGGCAACACCGGCTGGCCCGCCGGGCAGCTCTCGGAGCTGGAGATCTACGGGCCCGGCACCGGCGACACGGCCCCGCCGACCGCCCCGTCCGGGCTCGCCTTCACCGAACCCGAACCGGGGAAGATCGAGCTGACGTGGAACGCCGCGTCCGACGCCGTCGGCGTCACCGGCTACGACGTCCACGCCGACGGCGAGCGGTTCGCGAGCGTCGCCGGGGACGTCCTGACCTACACCGACGAACGGCCCGCCACGGCCACCGTCTCCTACCACGTGCGGGCCAGGGACGCTGCCGGGAACGTGTCGCCCCCGAGCAACGTCGTCACCCGGCACGGCGAGGGCGGCGGGACCGACCTCGCCAGGGGCAGGCCGATCACCGCGTCGTCGCACGTCCACACCTATGTCGCGGCCAACGCCAACGACGGCGACGCCGCGACGTACTGGGAGTCGGGGCCGGGCGCCTACCCGGCCGCGCTGACCGTGAACCTCGGCCCGTCCGCCGACCTCACCTTCGTCGCCGTCGAGCTGAACCCGGACGCGGCGTGGGCGCGGCGCACCCAGACGATCGAGGTGCTCGGCCGCACCGGCCCCGGCGACGCCTTCACGCCCCTCAAGGAGGCCGCCGACTACACCTTCGACCCGGCCACCGGCAACACCGTGACGATCCCGGTCGTCGCGCGCGCGTCCGACGTGCGGCTGGCGTTCACCGCGAACTCGGGCGCGCCCGGCGGGCAGGTCGCCGAGCTGCGGGTGCTCGGCACCCCGGCGCCGACCCCGAACCTGACCGTCACCGACGTCTCCTGGACGCCGGCCGAACCGGTCGAGACCGACGAGATCACGCTGCGGGCGACCGTCGCCAACACCGGGACGGGACCGGCCGCCGCGAGCACCCTCGACTTCGTCGTCGACACCGAGCGGGCGGCGTCCGCCGAGGTCGGCGCGCTCGCGGCGGGCGAGTCCGCGACCGTGACGGCGTCCATCGGGGCGCGCGCGGCCGGGTCCCACACCGTCGCCGCCGAGGCCGACGCGGGCGACGACAACATCGAGCTGAACGAGACCGACAACGCGCGCGACGCGGACACGGCCCTGACCGTCGGGCAGGTGCCGAGCTCCGACCTGGTGGCGCGGGCCGTCACCTGGAACCCCGGCGACCCGCGGGCGGGCGACGACGTCGCGTTCTCGGTCACGCTGCACAACGCGGGCACCCGGCCGGCCGCGGGCGGCTCCCACGGGATCACCCTCGAAGTCCTCGACGGCGACGAGACCGTGCGGACGCTGACCGGCGCCCACACCGGACCGCTCGCCCCCGGCGCGTCCACCGCCCCGATCGGCCTCGGCGCCTGGACCGCCGCCGACGGCCGGTACACGATCCGGACGACCGTCGAGGCCGACGCGAACGAGGTCCCGGTCAAGCGCGAGAACAACACCGCCGAACGCGAACTGTTCGTCGGCCGCGGCGCGCACCTGCCGTTCGACACCCACGAGGCGGAGGACGGCCTGCTCGGCGGGGGAGCGGCGGTCGTCGGCTCCAACCGGGAGATCGGCGACGTCGCGGGCGAGGCGTCCGGGCGCCGCGCCGTCACGCTGAACACCACCGGGAGCAGCGTCGAGTTCACCACCGACGCGCCGACCAACACCCTCGTCACCCGCTACTCCATCCCGGACGCGCCGGGCGGCGGCGGCATCGACGCGACCCTCAGCGTGTACGTCGACGGCCGCTTCCTCAAGGCCGTCGAGCTGACCTCCAGGTACACGTGGGTGTACGGGCCCGAGGCGAGCCCGGTCGACTCGCCGGGCGCGGGACCGCCCCGGCACATCTACGACGAGGCCGGAATCCTGCTCGGGACGACCGTCCCCGCAGGCAGCAAGATCAAGCTGCAGAAGGACGCGGCCGACACCACCACCTACGCCATCGACTTCATCGACACCGAACTGGCGACGCCCATCGCCAACCCCGACCCCGCGAAGTACACCGAGCCCGGCGGGTTCACCCACCAGGACGTCCAGAACGCCCTCGACCGGGCCCGCCAGGACCCGGATCTCACCGGTGTCTACCTGCCGCCGGGCCACTACGACACCACGAGCAAGTTCCAGGTCTACGGCAAGGCGGTCGAGGTCGTCGGCGCCGGGCCGTGGTTCACCCGCTTCCGCACGCCCCGCGACCGGCAGAACACCGACGCCGGGTTCCGGGCGGACGCGACCGCGAACGGCTCCACGTTCGCCGGGTTCGGCTTCTTCGGGAACTACACGCAGCGCATCGACGGCCCCGGCAAGGTCTTCGACTTCTCGAACGTCGCGGACATGACCATCGACAACGTCTGGGCGGAGCACGTCGTGTGCCTGCTCTGGGGGACGAACGTCGACGACTCCACGATCAAGAACTCGCGCGTCCGCAACACGTGGGCGGACGCGCTCAACCTCACCAACGGCAGCAGCGGCAACCACGTCGTCGACAACGAGGCGCGGACGACCGGCGACGACGGCTTCGCGTTGTTCCCGGCGGTCGACAACAACAACGAGCAGCAGACCGGCAACGTCTACGAGGACCTGACCTCGCGGCTGACGTGGCGGGCCGCGGGCCTCGCCGTCTACGGCGGCGGCGGGAACACCTTCCGCAACATCCACATCGCCGACACCCTCACCTACCCGGGCGTCACCGTCGCGACCCTGCGGTTCGGGGGCATCCCGGCGCTCGGGTTCGAGGCGGACGCGCCGACGACGTTCGAGAACATCTCGCTCGTCCGGACCGGCGGCCGCTTCTGGGGCGCGCAGGCGTTCCCCGCGCTGTGGCTGTACTCGGGGGAGTACCCCTTCGAGGGCATCCGGATCAGCGACGTCGACATCGTCGACCCGACCTACTCGGGGATCATGTTCCAGACGAAGTACGCGGGCGGCCGGGCCCTCAACCCGATCACCGACACCGTCCTGACGGACGTGACCATCACCGGCGCCCGCAAGAGCGGTGACGAGCTCGACGCCAAGTCGGGCTTCGGCGTCTGGGTCAACGAGATGCCCGAACCGGGGCAGGGCCCGGCCGTCGGCTCGGCGACCTTCCGCGGTCTCGTGCTCCGCGACAACCACACCGACATCAGGAACACGACGTCCACGTTCACGATCAACCGGACTCCCTGACCGGGACGGGGACCGCGGGTGTTGGGAGGCCCCGCGGTCCCCGGACCTCCGCGCCGTCCGCCCGGGTCAGCGGGCCCGGCCGAGGACGTGGTGGACGAGCTCGCGGAGCGGCCCGCTCAGCTGCGCCTCGCCCACCGTCGTCCGCCGGCCGTCGATGTCGATCTCGTACAGGAACTGGTCGGGGATCCTCCCGGGCGGCGGGACCGAGTCGAGGTCGACGCGCCGGACGAGCCCGGCCAGCACCGGGTCACTCGCGCTGTCGGACTCGGCCCGCCGCTCGATCCCGGCGAATCCTCCGCTGCGGACGACTGTCACCTTCACCGTTCACCTCAACGCCTCCGCTGCGATGGACACGCCCACCCCCGTCCATCCGCGCCGCACCGCGTCCGTCTCCGCCGCGTCCGCGCCGAAGCGGCGGGCGGCGGCGCGGACCGTCTCGGCGGCGAATCCGGCGAAGTCGACGTCCACCGCCAGCGCACCGCCGGTGAGGACGTCATACCAGATGCGGCCCGCCTTGTCCCAGGCGTGGCCGCCGATCGCGACGGCCGCCAGGTGGAACGCGCGGTTCGGGATGCCGGAGTTGATGTGGACGCCGCCGTTGTCGCGGTACGTCTCGACATAGTCGTCCATGTGCCCCGGCTGCGGGTCCTTGCCGAGCCGCGGGTCGTCGTAGGCGGTCCCGGGCTCCTTCATCGAGCGCAGCGCGACGCCCTGGACGCCGTCGGCGAGCAGGCCCGCGCCGATCAGCCAGTCCGCCCGGTCGGCGGTCTGCCCGAGATGCCACTGCTTGACCAGCGACCCGAACACGTCGGACACCGACTCGTTCAGCGCGCCCGCCTGGCCGTAGTACTCCAGGTTCGCGGTGTGCTGGGTGATGCCGTGGACGAGTTCGTGGCCGGTGACGTCGAGCGGCCCGGTGAAGTCGGTGAACACCACCCCGTCGCCGTCCCCGTACACCATCTGCTCGCCGTTCCAGAAGGCGTTGGCGTACCCGTCGCCGTAGTGGACGGTCGAGAGCAGCGGCAGCCCGGACCCGTCGATGGAGTCGCGCCGGTAGATCTCCTCGAAGAAGTCGAACGTGGCGCCGAGCCAGTCGTAGGAGCGGTCGACGACGGCGTCCCCGGTCGCCGGGTCGCCCTCCTTCCGGACGGCCCGGCCGGGCAGCGACTCGCGGCCCCCGGCGTCGTGGACCGTCCGCTTCGGGACGAAGTCCTCCTCCGGGGAACGGGCGGGCGCGGGCACGAGGCGCTCGACGTACTGGGCGGAGGTGAGGGCCATGGTCCGGCGGGCGCGCGCGCTCACGACGGGGTCGTCGGCGTCGCGGGCGAGGCGTTCCAGCATGTGCGGCGGCACGATGTGGCATCTCATGCCGTCACGCTGACAGGTTCCCGGGCGCCCGGCCACGGATTTCACCGCGTGGCGGCGGCCGAATCCGGTCACGGTACGTGATGATGGCCCTGCGCAGCGACACGATCGTGGTGACTTGTGGAGATCCTGGGGAGATGTGCGGCCGGGCAACGGAGCACCCGGCCGGGTACGCCAGAATGAACGGGTGACCCTCTACCGCGACGAAGGCGTCGTCCTGCGCACCCAGAAGCTGGGCGAGGCCGACCGCATCGTGACGGTGCTGACCCGGCGGTCGGGCCGGATCCGCGCCGCCGCGAAGGGCGTCCGCAAGACCAAGTCCCGGTTCGGCGCCAGGCTGGAACCGTTCACCCACGTGGACCTCCAGCTGTACGAGCGGCGGTCGCTGGACCTCATCACGCAGGCCGAGACGCTCCGCCCCTACGGCGAGCGCCTCGTCTCCGACTACTCCCGCTACACGGCGGGCACGGCCATGCTGGAGACCGCCGAGAAGCTCACCGCGGAAGAGGGCGAGCCCGCGCTCCGGCAGTTCCTCCTCCTGGTCGGCGGGCTGCGCACGCTCGCCGACCGCAGCCACGACGCGCGCCTGGTGCTGGACGCCTACCTGCTGCGGTCCCTGTCGGTCGCCGGGTGGGCGCCCGCGCTGGACGAGTGCTGCCGGTGCGGCGCCCGCGGCGGGCTGCGCGGCTTCGCGATCGCCGCGGGCGGCGCCGTCTGCGCGAACTGCCGCCGTCCGGGCGCCGCGACCCCGGCGCCGCCCACGTTCCGGCTCATGCTGGCGCTGCTGCGCGGCGACTGGGAGTACGCGGACGCCAGCGAGCCGCGGCACCGCGTGGAGACCAGCGGCCTCGTCGCCGCTTACCTGCAGTGGCATCTCGAGCACGGGATCCGCTCGCTGCGGCACGTGGAGCGCGACGGCGGCCTCGAGGAGACCACCGGCGACCCGGCCGGGGGAGACGACATCAGGGAGAGAGTGTGAGCAGGGCTGTTCTGCCGCCGGAGCCGCATCGGGACGGGGCGCGGCCGCCCGCGATCCCGGCGGACCTGGTGCCGCGGCACGTCGCCATCGTGATGGACGGCAACGGCCGCTGGGCCAAGGAGCGCGGGCTGCCGCGCACCGAGGGGCACAAGCGCGGCGAGGACTCGCTCTTCGACGTCATCATGGGCGCGATCGAGCTGGGCGTCCCGTACCTGTCGGCGTACGCGTTCTCCACCGAGAACTGGAAGCGCTCCCCGGACGAGGTGAAGTTCCTGATGGGCTTCAACCGGGACGTGATCCGCCGCCGCCGGGACCAGCTCCACTCGATGGGCGTCCGCGTCCGCTGGGCGGGGCGGCGTCCCCGGCTGTGGCGCAGCGTCATCAAGGAGCTGGAGACGGCCGAGGAGATGACGCGCGACAACGACGTCCTCACCCTGCAGTTCTGCGTGAACTACGGCGGCCGCGCGGAGATCGTGGACGCGGCGGCGGCGATCGCCCGCGACGTCCGCGACGGCCGCCTCAACCCCGACAGGCTCGACGAGAAGGTGTTCGCCCGCTACCTGGACGAGCCGTCGATCCCGGACGTCGACCTGTTCCTGCGCTCGTCCGGCGAGCAGCGCACGTCCAACTTCCTGCTGTGGCAGTCGGCGTACGCGGAGATGGTGTTCCTCGACACCCTGTGGCCCGACTTCGACCGCCGCCACCTGTGGCACGCGTGCGAACTCTACGCGTCCCGCGACCGCCGCTACGGCGGCGCCGTCCCCAACCCGGTGGAGCCCGCCGCGAGCGGCACCTGAGGCGGCACGGCCGGTCGGCGTGCCCGCGCCCGGCGGTTCTTTCGCCCGGTGCGGCGGACTCGTCCACGGGGCCGCGCCCGGGGTTCCGCGGCGGCGGGCCGCTCGTGCGAGGGCCCGCCCGCGGTCGGACCGCGGGCGGGCCCTTCCGGCCGGGGCGGCGTCCTACACCAGCGCCGCGTCCAGCGTGATCTTCACGCCCGCGAGGGCCTTGCTGACCGGGCAGCCCGCCTTGGCGTCCTGCGCGGCCTTCTCGAAGTCGCCCGCCGACAGCCCCGGCACGCCGGCCCGGACCGTCAGGTGGATCCCGGTGATGCCCTCGCCCGGCTGGAACGTGACCTCGGCCTTGGTGTCGACCTTCTCCGGCGGCGTGCCCGCCCCGGCGAGGGCGTGCGAGAGGGCCATCGAGTAGCAGGTGGAGTGCGCGGCCGCGATGAGCTCCTCCGGGCTCGTCTTCCCGCCCGGCTCCTCCGCCCGCGACGGCCACGTGACGTCGAACGTGCCCGTCTTGGAGGAGTCCAGCGAAACCGTGCCCTGGCCGCCCATCAGCGGCCCTTCCCAGTGCGCGTTGGCGGTGCGAGTCGTAGCCATGTGCGCATTCTTTCGTGATCGTGCGGCGGGCGTCACATCGGGTCCGCTCACGGGGCCGGCGCGGCCGTCCGCGGCGGCCCGGCGGCCTTCCCCGGTCGGGCCTTCCGTGGCCGCCCGCCGTGGCCGGGCCGCGGCTTTAGGTCGCTTTTCGGGGGCGGTTGATCGACTTGGCGGGTCGATGGCCTTCCGAGGAGGCCGGATCAATCCCGGAAAGGGAGCAGATGAGAAGACTCGCCTGTGCCGTGCTGACCCTGGTGCTGCTGGCGCTGATCCCCGCCCCCGCGATCGCGGACGCGAGCGCGGACGGCCTGCCCGACGCCCACGTCGTCCCCGGCGACCGCGCGTTCCCGACGGGCATGACGTACGACCGCCGCACCGGCCACTTCTACGTCGGCAGCGCCGAGGACGGCACCATCTACCGGGGGCACGTGACGCGGCGCGACCTGGAGGTCTGGTCGCCCGACGGGACGGACGGGCGGCGCGTCACCTCCGGCATGGCACTGGACCGGGCCGGGCGCCTCTACGTGGGCGGGGCCGACACCGCCACCCTGCGCGTGTACGACGTGCGCACGCGGCGGCTGCTCGCCACGCTGCACGGGACGGGCGGCGGGTTCGTCAACGAGATCGCCGTCGCCGGGGACGGCACCGTCTACGCCACCGACTCGTTCCGGCCGGTCGTCTACCGGATCACCGAGCGGGACGGCGACTGGCGGATCGAGAACTGGCTGGACGTCGCCGCGACGCCGGTCGACTGGGTCGACGGCCGGCACAACCTCAACGGCGTCATCGCCGTCGGCCGCCACCTGCTCACCGTCAACAGCGCCACGGGATCCCTGTGGCGGATCGACCCCCGCGACGGAGAGACCGTCGAGGTCGACCTGGGCGGGCACCGGCTGCACAACGGCGACGGGCTCGCCTGGCGCGACGGCCGGCTGTACGCCGTCCAGGGCAACCTGAACCAGATTCCCGGCCTGGTTCCGCAGGTCGCGGTGGTCGCGATGCCGCCCGACCTCGACCGCGGCCGGTACGTCGCCCGGTACGTGCCGCCGGGAGGGTTCCGTCACCCGAGCAGCATCGTGCTCACCCCGGCGCGCGTCATGGTCGTCAACAGCCAGTACGACCGGTGGCTGGCGGGCCTTCCGCCGGTGACCCCGTTCACCGTCTCCAGCATGAGGCTCGGCGCCGCGGAGCCCGTCACCGGCTGACGGCGCGGCCCGGCGGCCACGGCCGGACGGGCGCCCGGCGCGGTCCGCGAAGGGGCCCGGAGGAACCGGCGCGGCCGCCGGGCGGTTCCGTCCGGCGGGTCAGGAGGAGGCGCAGTCGGCGCAGGTGCCGAAGACCTCGACGGTGTGCGTGATCTCCGTGAAGCCGTGCTCGGCGCCGATCGCGTCGGCCCAGCGTTCCACGGCGGGACCCTCCACCTCGACCGTCCTGCCGCAGCCCCGGCAGACCAGGTGGTGGTGGTGCTCCTCGGTCCGGCAGGCGCGGTAGACGGCCTCGCCCTCGTCGGTGCGGAGCACGTCGACCTCGCCCGAGTCGCTGAGCGCCTGCAGCGCCCGGTAGACCGTCGTCAGGCCGATCTTGGAGCCGTCGGCGCGCAGGTCGGCGTAGATGTCCTGGGCGCTGCGGAATCCCTCGCAGCCGGCCAGCGCCTGCCGCACCGCGTCCCGGCGGGCCGTCGTCATCCTCTGAGCACCTCCGCCTCGGCTTCCATGCCGGGACCGGTCCGGTCCGGGATCACCTCCCGGGCCTCGCCCGCCCGCGCACGTCTGCGTCGAACCACGGTCCCCCCGGCGACCGCGACCGCGAACACCGCCAGGGCGAGCAGCACGATCGAGGGACCCGGGGGCAGATCGTACTCGAAAGACCCCGCCAGCCCCGTCACGGCCGACAGTACCCCGACGACCATCGCCAGCAGCATCGTCCCCTTGAACCCGCGGGTGACCTGCTGCGCGGCCGCGACCGGCACGATCATCAGCGCGCTGACCAGCAGGAGGCCGATCGCGCGCATGGCGATCACGACGGTCGCCGCGGCCGTCACCGCGATGAGGATGCTGAGGAACCGGACGGGCAGGCCCGCGGCCCGCGCCACCTCCTCGTCCTGGCACAGCAGGAACAGCTCGCGGCCGAACACCGCGACGACGCCGAGGACGACGACGGCCAGTCCCGCGACGACGTAGAGGTCGGAGGCCGACACGCTGGTGATCGAGCCGAACAGGTAGGACTGGAGGCTCGCGCCGCCGCCCTCCCGGTTCGTCAGGATCACGCCGCCGGCCAGCCCGCCGTAGAAGATCAGCGCGAGGGCGACGTCGCCGCCGCTGCGGCTGCGCGCCCGCAGCACCTCTATCGTGATCGCGCCGAGCACCGACACCGCCAGCGCGGCGAGCACCGGCGAGGTCCCCGTCAGCAGGCCGATCCCGATGCCGGTCAGCGCGATGTGCCCGACGCCGTCGCCGAGCAGCGACAGCCGCCGCTGCACCAGGAACGTGCCCACGGCCGGGGCGGTCAGCCCGATCAGCACCGCCATCACGAGGGCGACGCGCATGAAGTCGTACTGGAGCATCTCGATCACGCGGGCCTCCCCAGCGGCGCGGTGTCGCGGACGACGCGGCCGTGCGCCAGCTCGACCGTCCGGGTGACGAGCGGCGCCATCGGCCCCAGTTCGTGCGCGACCAGGACGACCGTGCGGCCGGCCCCGGTCAGCGTGCCGAGCGTCGCGGCGAGCGCCTCCTGGCTGCCCGCGTCGACGCCCGCGGTCGGTTCGTCCAGCACGAAGGCGTCCGGTTCCCCGGCGAGCGCGCGGGCGATCAGCACCCGCTGCTGCTGGCCGCCCGACAGCAGGTGCGCGGTGTCGCGGGCCCGGCCGGAGAGCCCGACCGCGGCGAGGGCGTCGTCCACGGCGGCGCGGTCGGCGGCCGACGCGGGACGCCACCGGGACCGCCGGGCGACGCGGCCGGACGCCACGACCTCGCGGACGGTCGCGGGGACGCCGCCGCCCATCGGCAGCCGCTGCGGCACGTATCCGATCCGCTTCCAGTCGCGGAACCGCGCGGGCGGGTCCCCGTAGATCTCGGTGCGGCCCGCCGCCAGCGGGACCAGCCCGAGCAGCGCCTTGACCAGCGTCGACTTGCCCGCGCCGTTCGGGCCGAGGATCGCGACGACGTCGCCGGCGTCGACCCGCAGGTCGACGCCGGCCAGCACCTCGCGGCCGTCCCGCCGGACGTGCCCGCCCGTCATGGCGAACGGCGGTGCGAACGGTGCCGCGTCGTCTCGTTTCATGAGCATCCCAGTGCCGGTCGCAGGGTCTCCAGGTTCCGGTTCATGATCGTCAGGTAGTCGTCCGACGATCCCTCCTCGACGCCCTCGACCGGGTCGAGCACGGCGGTCTTCACGCCGGCCTCCCGGGCGAGCGTCTCGGCGACCTTCGGGCTGACGAGCGTCTCGGTGAACACGGTCGTCGCGCCGGCCTCCTTGACGTGCTCGGTCAGCTCGGCCAGCCGGGCGGGGGAGGGCTCGTTGGACGGGTCGACGCCGGCGATCGAGATCTGCGTGAGCCCGTACCGGTCCGTCATGTAGCCGAACGCGGCGTGCGCCGTGACGATTCCCTTGCGCTCGCAGGTCGCGAGGCCGTCCTTGAACTTCGCGTCCAGGTCGGTGAGCTTCTTCGCGACCGCCTGCGCGCGGCTCTTGTACTCGCCGGCGTTCTCCGCGTCGGCCTTCGCGAGCCGGTCGCCGAGCGCGGTGGCGATGGTGGCCATGCGGCTCGGGTCCAGCCAGATGTGCGGGTCGTACCCGGCGTCGCCGTGGTCGTGGCCCTCGTGGCCCTCTTCGTGACCCTCGTGCCCCTCTTCGTGGGCGTGCTCGCCCTCGTGGCCGTGCTCGTGGCCGTGCTCGTGCTCCGCCTCCTCGGCGGGCGGGGGGAGCGTCCGCACCACGCTCGCGGCGTCGAGCGCCGACTTCTCCCCGTGCTTGCGCACGGCCTCGTCCACGGCGGGCTGCAGGCCCTTCACGTAGAGGGCGAGGTCGGCCTGCTGGACGCTCGCGACCTGCTTGGCGGTCAGCTCCAGGTCGTGGGGCTCGGCTCCCGGCGCGGTGAGGGTCCGCACGTGGACGTCGTCGCCGCCGACCTCACCGGCCAGCCACGCCATCGGGTAGACGGACGCGACCACTTCGGTGGCGCCGGGGGGCGCGTCGGCGCCCGCGTCGCCGCAGGCGGTGAGCCCGGCCGCCAGCCCGGTCAGGGCGAGCGCGGCCGCAGGGAGGTTTCGCAGGATTTTGCGGGATCTGAGCACGCTATTAGTATGCTCAAACCTGAAAATGATTGTCAAAACCGGCCGATGGCGCGTGCTATACCGAAACCGGCCAGAACGGTCACCGTGACGACCCGCAGCAGCCGTCCGGACGTGTCCAGCGCGGGCCAGTTGAGGTAGGCGAACCAGGCGAGGAACAGCGCGAGCACGAACAGTCCCGCCGCCGCGGCCCAGCCCGTCCCGGCCATCCCGAGCACCAGCAGCGCGAACACCGCGGCGAGCAGCGTCCAGCGCGGCAGCCGGTGCAGCAGCACCACCGCCGCGGCGCTCCGCCGCTCCACCGAGGCCCGCAGGCCCGTCGATCCCGTCGTGCGTCCGCCCGGCATCCCGCCTCCCCTCTCCACGCGCCCAACGTACTGCCAGGATGGGCGGATGATCGCGATAACCCGGTACCGGGTGCCCGGCGAGGACGCCGACGGCTTCGCCGCCCGCATGAGCGCGGTGCTCACTGCCCTGTCCGCCAGTCCCGGATTCCGCACCGGCCGGCTCGCCCGCACCGTGGACGACCCCGTCCTGTGGGCGCTCGTGACCGAATGGGACGGGGCAGGATTTTACCGGCGGGCCCTGGGTGCGCCCGCCGTCCGGATGGAGTTCATCCCCCTCGCCGCGTACGCCGTGGACGAGCCGGGCGCCTACGAGATCGTCACCACCGTGTAGCGGGCACCGCCGCGGCTTCGCCGTCGCGTGAACGGGCGTTCGCGACACGCGCGGGCGCGTCCCAAAACCGGGCAACCGCCGGGCAAGATCCTTCCGGGCGTCGTTTCGTACCCGCGTCCAAGGTCATCTTTGCCGCGTCACGATCACGTCGCGGGCCGCCCGGCCCGGCGTTCCACGGGGGAGACGCGATGCGCCATGTCGTCCTGCTCAGCGCACTGTCCGCGGCCGCGGTCCTCGCGCCCGCCGGCGCGGTCCTGTGGGAGGCCCCCGCCCGACCGGCGGCCGGGGCGCCCGCCGCGCTGACCGCCGCGACCGCCGAACCGGACCGGGCCGAGCCGGGGGAGACGGGGCGCGTCGTCCGGTACCGGGGGCTGAGCATCCCGGTACCGGACGGGTGGGAGGTGCACCGGCTCGACCGCGATCCCACCCGCTGCGTCCGCTACGACCGGCGGGCCGTCTACCTCGGACGGCCGGGCGAGCGTCCCGACTGCCCCGCCCGCGTCGTCGGCCGCACCTCGGCCGTCCACATCGCGCCGCTCGGCGACGGCCGGTCGTCCCGGACGGCCGTCCGCGCCGACCGGCTCGCCGCGTTCACCGTCGAGCGGTCCGCCGACCACGAGACCCGGCTCGCGCTGCCCGAGGCGGGCGTGGCGATCACCGGCGTGTACGGGGACGACCCCGCGCCGCTCCAGCGGGTGCTGCGCGGCGTCCGGCTCAGCCCGTCGTGGCCCGGCGAGCACGCTGAGCCCGGCGCGTCCGGGGAGGACGCCCCGGCCGCCGGGAGCCGCCGCGCCGGCTCCGAGCCGCCCGCCCCGGGTGCGTCCGGCGGCGACTCCGCGGACCCGCCGGACGCGGAGCCGCGGCGCCCCTGGACGCGCGGGCGCGGGTTCGACACCTGCACCGCGCCGTCCCTCGACACGATGGCGCGCTGGCGGGACGCGTTCGAGGTCACCAACATCTATATCGGCGGCGCGGCGCGCGGCTGCGCCCAGCCGAACCTCACCGAGGCGTGGGTGCGGGAGGTCCGGGCCATGGGCTACCGCATCACCCCGACCTACGTGGGATTGCAGGCGCCGTGCGGGCCCCGCCCGCAGCGCTTCACCAAGCGCAAGGCCGCCGAGCAGGGCCGCGAGAACGCCGTGGACGCCGCCCGCAAGGCGCGCGAACTCGGGATCCCGCCGGGCGAGCCGATCTACCTCGACATGGAGGCGTACGACGGCCGCAAGAAGGGGTGCCGCAAGGCGGTCCTGGACTTCATCGACGCCTGGGTGGGGGAGCTGGAGAAGCAGGGCTACCGGCCGTGCATGTACAGCAGCGCGGCGTCCGGGGTCCGCGACGTGGCGCGGGCGTCCGGGATCAACAAGCCGGACGGCATCTGGTTCGCCAACTGGGACGGGCGCGCGAGCGTCTACGGGGACCCGCACTTCCCGGACGACCTGTGGTCGCCGCACCGCCGCATCAAGCAGTACCGGGGCCCGCACAAGGAGCGGCACGGCGGCGTCACGCTCAACATCGACAGCAACGTCGTCGACGGGTACGTCTACTGACCGGGCGCGCGGGCGGGCCGGCGGCCGGACGCGCCCGCCCGAAAAGCCGTCGCGGATGTGCGGCGACGTGTGCGAGCCTCGCGGCAGGGAACACGCACCGGTGCCCTAAGCTGGGGAATGCTCTGAGGCGCCGGGGAGGACCGCGCCTCGGACGCACATCACCGGGGATCACACTCGCCGCCGTCCGCCGTACTCGCGGAGCGGGGGCGCACTCACTGTCCCGCCGACCGCCAGCCGGATGGAGAAGAATTCATGGCACGCCGTTCCGACGTGATGGAGACGATCGTCAACCTCGCCAAACGGCGGGGCCTGGTCTACCCGTCGAGTGAGATCTACGGCGGGCTCCGCGCCTCCTGGGACTACGGCCCCCTCGGCGTCGAACTGAAGAACAACGTCAAGCGCCAGTGGTGGAAGTCCATGGTGCAGGGCCGCGACGACATCGTCGGCCTCGACTCGTCGGTGATCCTCGCCCGCGAGGTCTGGGAGGCCAGCGGCCACGTGCAGGCGTTCGTGGACCCGCTGACCGAGTGCCAGTCCTGCCACAAGCGCTTCCGGGCCGACCACCTCGAGGAGGCCTACGAGGAGAAGCACGGCCGCCCGCCCGCGAACGGCCTGCACGACCTGTCCTGCCCCAACTGCGGCGTGAAGGGCTCCTTCACCGAGCCGCGGATGTTCAACGGCCTGCTCAAGACCTACCTCGGCCCCGTCGAGGACGAGTCCGGCCTGGCCTACCTGCGGCCCGAGACCGCGCAGGGCATCTTCATCAACTACAAGAACGTGGAGCAGTCCGCGCGGCGCAAGGTCCCGTTCGGCATCGGCCAGATCGGCAAGTCGTTCCGCAACGAGATCACCCCCGGCAACTTCATCTTCCGGACCCGCGAGTTCGAGCAGATGGAGATGGAGTTCTTCGTCAAGCCCGGCACCGACGAGGAGTGGCACCAGTACTGGATCGACGAGCGGTTCCAGTGGTACGTCGACCTCGGCATCCGCAAGGAGAACCTGCGGCTCTACGAGCACCCGGCCGACAAGCTGTCGCACTACTCCAAGCGCACCGTGGACGTCGAGTACCGGTTCAACTTCGTCGGCGGCGAGTGGGGCGAGCTGGAGGGCGTCGCGAACCGCACCGACTACGACCTGTCGACGCACTCCAAGGCGTCCGGCGCCGACCTGACGTTCTTCGACCAGGAGTCCGGCGAGCGGTACACCCCGTACGTCATCGAGCCCGCGGCCGGCGTCGACCGCTGCACGCTGACGTTCATGATGGACGCCTACGCCGAGGACGAGGCCCCGAACGCCAAGGGCAAGATGGAGAAGCGCACGGTGATGCGCCTCGACCGGCGGCTCGCCCCGGTCAAGGTCGCGGTGCTGCCGCTGTCGCGCAACGCCGACCTGTCGCCGAAGGCCCGCGACCTCGCGGCGCGGCTCCGCAAGAACTGGAACGTCGACTTCGACGACGCGGGCGCCATCGGCCGCCGCTACCGCCGGCAGGACGAGATCGGCACCCCGTTCTGCGTCACGGTCGACTTCGACACGCTCGAGGACGACGCGGTGACCATCCGGGAGCGCGACACGATGAGCCAGGAGCGCATCGCGATCTCGCAGGTCGAGTCGTTCCTCGCGGCGCAGCTCGTCGGCTGCTGACCGCCGGGCGCCCGCACGCGGCGTCCGCACGCCGTACGCACGCGGCGTCCGCACGCGATGAGGACGGGCCGCCCCGGGGGATGGGGGCGGCCCGCCGTCATGGGAGTCGGGGCTCGGTGGGGGAGTCGGGTCAGCCGGTGACGTAGAGCGCCTGGTCGTAGGTGCCGGAGCCGGGCGTCGACTCGCCTTGCAGCTCGTACGTCGCGGTGACGGTCGCCGTGGACGGGCACAGCCAGCTGCCGCCCTGCTTGGACACCGTCGCGCCGTTCACGCCGACCTGCGCCTGCCCGTTGCTCGTGTCCGGCCGGTTCGGGTTGTCGCCGTTGAAGCCGTCGGCGGTCAGGGTGCCGCCGAACACGCAGGTGATGCCGCCGAACAGGTCGACGACGGCCTGGACCCGGAAGTTGGCGATCGTGACGCTCGCGTCGCGGCCGCGGGTGCCGTTCGGGTCGTGGGCGACGGCGCCGCCCGTCCACGGCAGGTTCTGCGCGGTGATGGTGGACGACGTGCTCCCGGAGCAGGGACCGCCGTTCGCGCCGCTGAAGCTCGCCGCGTCGATCGCGAGGCCCGTGCCGTCGGAGTTCACCGACCCGGTCATCGTCGACTCCTCGCAGGAGCCGCTGCCGATCGACGTGGAGACCGTCGCGACGCCGAGCAGGGACGCCTGGACGTTGCCCGCGTAGGGAGCGGCGGTCGCCGAGCCCGCGCGGATCGTGGTGGTCGCCGCCGAGGCGGGGGAGACGCCCGCGGCGAGGACGGCCACGGCGGCCGTCCCGATGATTGCAGCTTGCCTGATTCGTGCCACCGGATGCTCCTTTGTCCGGTTTGGGGTGGGCATTGTGAAAGTAATTCGCTTTCCAGGGCGCGGCAATACCGGCCGGTAAGTACAGTGCCGACCGGATCCGGACACGCGGCCGTCCACGCAGGTCGGGCGGCCTTGGCCGGAATGGGAAGGCCGATGTGGCGGCGGACGCCCTTGACAGGAAAGTTCGTCGGTTGGTCAAGCCCTCGGCGAACCCGAAGCGTCCGCCCGCCGGTGTCCGCTAGGTTTGCCACAGCATCGTGGCGAGCCGAGGACCGACGACGGGAGGGACCATGCAGCGCCCTCCCTCCGCACCCGCCCGGACGGCGCTGCGGGCGCGGGCGTCGCGGTACGCGGGACACCGCACCGGACGCCGCGCCGCGACTCCCGGGGAGCTCCTCGCCCGGATGCTCGTCGTCGCGCTCGGCCTCCTCGGCCTGGTCGGCGGGCAGGGGCCGCACACCGCCGCCTCCGGCGCGTCCGCGACGCCCGCCTCCGTCTCCGGGGCCGGGCCGCGCACCGGCGCGGTCCAGGGCGTCCCGTCACGGGGACGCCCGGCGCCCGCGGGACTCGCCGACCGCGGCAACGCCCGGCACGCCGAGACCGCCGCGGCCGCGCTCGCCCGGCAGACCGACGGGACGGCCGCCCCCCTCTGGCAGTCCGCGCCGCCGCCCCCGGACACGGACGTCCGGCCGCCGCACGCACCGGCCGTCCGTCCGGCGGCCGCTCCCGGCCGCCCCGCGGTGGCGCCGCGCGCCGGCCCGCGCGGCCGCGCCCCGCCCGCCTCCGCACGGATCTGACGACCCGTTCGCGGTGCCGCGCCCCCCGCGGCCCCTCAAGTCCCCGTGTGGAGAGGTTTCCCTTTTGACTCGCGCCAACCTGGTGCGGGCGGTACTGGCGTTCGCCGTGCTCGCCGCATCGCTGTACTTCGCGCTGAACGAACCCGCCCGGCTCGGCCTCGACCTGCGCGGCGGAACGCAGATCGTCCTGGAGGCGCAGGACACCCCGCAGGTCGAGGCGAACCGGGAGTCGACCGACCGGGCCCGCGAGGTCCTGCTGCGCCGGATCAACGCGCTCGGCGTCGCCGAGTCGTCGATCACCCGCTCCGGCGAGCGGCGGCTCATCGTCGAGCTGCCCGACGTGCAGGACCCGTCCCGCGCCGCCGAGGTGATCGGCCGCACCGCCCAGCTCACCGTGCACCCCGTCCTGCCGCCCACCACCGGTGAGCTCGAGCAGGGGCAGCAGCGGATCAACGACGAGAGCGGCCAGCCGATCGTCATCGGGCCGGCGAAGCTCACCGGCGACCAGATCGGCGGCGCGGAGGCGGTCTACGACCCGCAGAACCTCAGCGGCTGGGCCGTCACCATCGACTTCCGCGGCAACGGCGACGACATCTGGCAGCAGATGACGGCCGAGGCCGCCTGCAAGACCGGCGACGAGCGGCGCGCCGCGATCGTCCTGGACGGACGGGTGATCTCCTCGCCCGGGGTCGTGCAGAGCGTCCCGTGCGGCGTCGGGATCAGCGGCGGCTCCACCCAGATCACCGGCGACTTCACCGCCGACGAGGCCAAGGACCTCGCGGCGCTGATCCAGGGCGGCTCCCTGCCCGTCCCCGTCAAGATCATCGAGCAGCGGGTGGTCGGCCCGACGCTGGGCGAGGAGGCCATCGACGCCAGCGTCCGGGCGGCGATCATCGGCATGGTGCTGACCGGCCTGTTCATCACGGCCGTCTACCGCCTGGCGGGCCTGCTGGCGATCATCGGGCTCTGCACGTACGCGCTGATCTCCTACGCGGCGCTCGTCGCCATCGGCGCGACCCTGACCCTCCCGGGCCTCGCCGGATTCGTCCTCGCGATCGGCATGGCGATCGACGCGAACGTCCTGGCCTTCGAACGGGCCCGGGAGGAACGCGGCCTCGCGCCCGGGCGGCATCCGCGGCTCGCGCTCGCGACCGGCTTCAACAAGGCGTGGTCGGCGATCGCCGACTCCCAGGTCACGACCCTGCTGGCCGCCGCCCTGCTGTTCTTCCTCGCGTCCGGTCCGGTCAAGGGCTTCGGCGTCACCCTCACCATCGGTGTCATCGCCTCGCTGATCTCGGCGATGCTGATCAGCCGCATGCTGACCGACGCCGCGGCCGCGTCGATGCCGCGCGTGATGAGGTCGCGGATCGGCGGCCTCAGCGGGCCGGGGCGCATCCGCCGGTGGCTGGAGACCAGCGGGCCCGACCTGATGAAGCGGCGCCGGGTCTGGCTCGCGGTCTCCGGGCTCGCGGTCGTCCTCGCCGTCACCGGGATCGCCACCCGCGGCCTGAACTTCGGCGTCGAGTTCACCGGCGGCCGCATCGTCGAGTACTCCACGGCCCGGACGGTCGACATCGACGTCGCCCGCTCCGCCGTCGCCGACGCCGGGTTCCCCCGCGCGATCGTCCAGACGTCGGGCGAGAAGGACATCTCCGTCCGCACCAGCGACCTGTCCAACCAGGAGGTCGAGGAGATCCGGAAGGCGCTCGCGGAGGAGGGCGGCGGCGCCACCAAGCAGCGCGACGAGCTGATCGGCCCGAGCCTCGGGGACGAGCTGCGGCAGAAGGCGCTGATCGCGCTCGGCGTCGCGCTGCTCGCCCAGCTCGCCTACCTGACCATCCGGTTCCGCTGGTCGTTCGGCGCGGGCGCCGTCCTCGCGATGTTCCACGACGTGCTGATCGTCGTCGGTGTCTTCGCGTGGCTCGGCAAACCCATCGACGGCGTCTTCCTCGCCGCCCTGCTCACCGTCATCGGCTACTCGGTCAACGACTCGGTCGTCGTGTTCGACCGCGTGCGTGAACTGTGGGGCGCCAACCCGAAGAAGCCGTTCGCCGAGGTCGCGAACATGGGCGTGCTGCAGACGATCCCGCGGACGATCAACACCGGCATGGGCGCCCTGTTCATCCTCGGCGCCCTCGCCGTCCTCGGCGGCGACTCGCTCACCGACTTCGCGATCGCGCTCCTGATCGGCATCGTCGTCGGCACGTACTCCAGCGTGTTCACCGGGACGCCGCTCGCGATCATGTTCGAGCGGTACGCCAAGTCGCCGCCGCCGCACGAGAAGGGGAAGTCCCGCCCGTCCCGTCCCCGCTCGTCGGACGACTCGGGCGCCGTCGTGTGACCGGCCGCGCCGCCGGTGCCCCGGGCACCGGCGGCGCGGACATGGACCTTGCCGCCCTCCGTGATCCCGCCGGACGCGTCCCGGTCGACCGAGAACGTCGACACCACCATGGTCGCCGCGACGGCCACCGCCGCCACGACCCAGGCCGACGCGACGGCCAGGGCGCCGATGGCGAGGTCCTTGCCCTTGCGCGTCCGGCGCCGCAGCACGGCGATCGCCGCGATCGCACTTGTCGCCAGAACGTGACCGTGACCGGCCGCCCCCCGGCGGAGGGCGGCCGTGCCGTCAGCCGCCGACGATCGACTTCCGCAGCGGGGCGCCGTCCATCAAGCCGACGAAGCAGACGACTTCGCGGCTGAGGCTCCAGGAGGCCTCCGTGGGGACGACCCAGAGGATCCCGTAGTCGGCCTGCGGCGCGTTTCTGAGCGGCGCGTCGGACCGTCTATCGCACTCCTGCTCCCCCTTCTGATCGAGGAGCTTCTGTGAGGGGGCCTGCGCGGAGCCGGAGAGGTTCTCGGGCAGGTCGAACGTGGCGAACACCTGGTAGCGGTGGGCAGCGTCGCAGGGGAGGAGCTTCACGCTCCCGACGGCCGCGGATTCGCCCCCCTCCTCGATCTCCGCGACGCAGTCGCCGGCCTCGAGTTCGTCGTAGATCCGCCGGTCGGCCTCCACCGTCTCGGCGAGCGGGCCGTCGAGCGTGCCGGACCCGGTGTAGTGCATCGCGCAGACGACCTTCCCCTCGCTGTCGGCCGAGGTGGAGCCGCCCGGCTCGGGCAGGTACACGTACGGGTAGAGATCGGGGTAGAGACGGCTCTTGCCCACCCATTCGGTCCGGCTGTGGCAGTACAGGTCGGCCCGGTCGAACATGGGGCCGGTGCCGAAGCCCTTCGCGGGCCCGACCGGCAGCCGCGCGGTGATCTCGCCCCGGTGCGGTTCGCTGCACGGCACCGCCTTCACGAACATCACCTCGTCGGCGTCCGGGTCGAACCCCGTGTAGCAGTCGCCCTTCTGCAGCGACGCGAAGTGGACCCTGCCCCCGTCCGTGATCGCGCCCGACGCGTCCCGCTCGACGGTGAACGCCGACAGCAGCGAGCCGCTCGCCGAGGCCACCCCGACCACGACCCAGAACAGCGCCGCGGCGAGCCCGCCGATCGCGAGGTTGCGGCCCGTGTGCGTCCGGCGCCGGACCTGGACGAGCGCGGCAATGCCGTACCCGACCGCGATGGGCACGATGCCGATGATCCCGGTGACCAGCGCGGTGATCGCGTACGGGCTCGTCCGCGGCGGAGCGGGAGGCGGCATCGGTCCCGGCGCCTGTCCCGCGGGCGGCCACGGAGCGGCGCCCCCGGGCGGGTACGGATGGGGCGCGGCGCCCGCCGGCGGCGGGCCCGGGAACGGCGCGGCGCCCGGCGGCGTCCAGCCGCCCCCGGGGGCGCCGCCGTGATTCCCGGGCCGGCCGCCGCCGGCGTTATCAGCGTTGGGTGGCATGGTCACGGCGGAGGAGCCTAATGATCTTCGGTAACGACCCGTGCCCCATTCGGTATTGGCGCCAGAATGTGGCAAATACCGGACATCTCACTGGGGTGTAAGGGGACCCACGAGCCCCGGACCGGTGACGTCGAGATAACAGACGACGGTCAGGATGCCGATCTCCCAGTCCTCGGGTGTCGGCCAAATGGCGCCGATCTCCACGCCCGGCTTCGGCGGAACCCTTTTGAACATTCTCCGGGCCTCCGCGGTGCATCTGCGTTCCGCCCCGAGACGGAGAACATCATCGGCGGGACGGGGCGGGAGAGTGCCCGGAGCGTAGGTACCGCCCAGGGAAAGCTCGTAGGTGGCGAACACCTCGGACCAGTGCGGTTCGCCGCACGGCACGGTCGGGATGATCGTCTTGTCCGCTCGCCTGTCGAAGCACGTTCCCGGGGTCAGTTCCTGGTACGCCGTCAGCGAGGTGTCCACCGTGTCGGCCAGCGGGGTCGTGAGCTCACCGCCCGCGTGATGCATGGCGCAGATGACGTCGCCCCGAGACGTCCGGGGTAGGCCGATGTAGGGCTCGAGCCGGGTGCGCACGCGGCTCTTCCGGAGATAGGTTGTCTTGCCCCTGCACAGGCTGAGCGCTTCATCGATGCCGAGGGGGAATGTCTGGAAGACACGCGCGATGACCTCGCCGGTGTGGACTTCGGCGCAGGGAACGGCTCGCACCGTTGCGGGCCGGGCGATCCTCGTGGCGTAGTCGTACCGGTACCCGGTGAAGCAGTCACCCTCGCGCAAGTCCGAGAACAGGGCCGTACCGCCCGCCGTGATCGTTCCCGCCGCGTCCCTTTCGAGCGTGGACTCCGGTGCGACGACGACCACCACGATCGTTCCCGCGGCCGTCCAGGCGAGGGACGCGGCCAGCGCGGTCACCGCCAGGGCCGCCCCCTTCCGCGTGCCCCGGCGGAGCCGGACGAGCGCCGCGACGGCGAACGGGACCGCGAGGGGGACGAGGCCGATCAGCCCGGTGACCAGCGCGACGACGGCCGTCCGGTCCGTCCGCCGGGCCGGCGTGCTCTCCGCGGGTTCCGAGGCCGCCGGTGCGGGGGCCTCGGGTGACGGCGGCGGGGCAAGGGCGTCCGGTGGAGCCCAGGGACGGTTCCGGTCGACGTCATCGGCGTTGGGCGGCGTGGTCACGGTCGGGAATGTAATGATCTTGCATAACGAACCGTGCACGTTCGGCGCTTGTCGCCGGACCGTGACCGTCGGCCCGTTCGCGGTCAGCGTGGGGCGAGGGAGCCTCGCATCGGTTCGCCGGGCGAGGTGAGCATGCACACGACCTTCCGGATCCCGATCTCCCAGTCGTGCGGGTTGGGCGGGACCACGAACAGTTGCAGGCCCGCCCGCGGCGGCCGGGGCCACGTCTTGACGGCCAGCGCCTCACACTGACTCATCACCTGCTGCTTGAGCGTCTCGGCGGCCGGATACGGCGGGTACGCGAGCGGGTCGTCCTCCAGCCCGGGCTGGACCTCGTAGGTGGCGAAGACCTGGGCGAAGTGCTTCCTGGAGCAGGACACCGGGGAGACGAGGGGATGCTTTTCCGGATCCCAGTTCTTGATGCAGCGCCAGCGGCGGAGCTCGTCGTAGGCCCGCAGCCTGGTGTTCACCGTGTCGGCCAGCCGGCCCTTCCGTTCGGCGTCGTGGTGCAAGGCGCAGATGATCTCCCGGCTGCCCAGCTTCCAGCCCACGACGTTGGGCACCTCGGAGTAGGGCCGCAGGGTCGGGTACACGGAACTCTTGCGCAGCCGGACGATCTCGCTCCCGCAGGTGACGATGGCCGCCCGCGCGGCGCGATCTTCCCCCGGCCACGGGCCGTCGGGCAGTTTCGTGCGCATGACGACCTCGCCCGTGTGGGGTTCGGCGCACGGCACCGCCGTGACGAGCTGGAGCCGCGACGTGGCGTCGTAATCGGTGAAGCAGTCGCCCTTCCGCAGCGCCCGGAACGCCGCCGTGCCGGACCTCGAGATCGAGCCCGACTCGTCGCGGTCGGGTTCGAGCACCGTCGCGAGCGCGGTGGGCAGGAGCATCGAGACGGCTGTCGACCAGGCGGCGGCGGCCGCGATGCCGATGACGGCGAAGCTCTTGCCCGTCCGCGTCTTGCGACGCCGGTGGACGAGCGCGGCGATGCCGAACCCGAGCGCGAGCGGCACCAGTCCCAGGAGCCCGGTCACCAGCGCGGTGACGGCGAGCCGGCTGGTGCGCGGCGGCTCGTCCGGCGGCCGCGGGCCGGGCCCGGCCGGGGCGGGCGCGGCCGGGGCGGGCGCGGGCCAGGAGGACGCGGTGAAGGGGGCGGGGCCCGTGCCGGGAGGGCCCGGGGGCGGGGCGGCGTCCATCTCGGGGAGGTCGGTGAAAGGCAGCGCACCCGTTCCGGGCGGGTCCGCGAACGGGACGGCGCCCGACGGGGCCGTGGGGGAGGGGGCGTCGCCCGGGCCCGGGGTGTCCGGGAAGGGGACGGCGCCGGTCCGTCCCCAGGCGGGTTCGCGCTGGTCGTCGGCGCCGTGGGCGTCCGGTGGCGTGGTCACACGCGCAATTTAATGATCTTGGACGACCGAACGAGCCCGTTTTCGGGTTTTGCGTCGAAAATGACCATTATTGGCCGCTTTGGTGGAACGTGCCGTGGCCGGGGGCGGGGCCCGGCCACGGCGGCGGGCGGTCAGGCGAGCGGCGGCTGGTCCTCGTCGTTCTCCGCCCGGATCACCTGCATGACCGCGTTGATCAGCGCGAGGTGCGTGAACGCCTGCGGGAAGTTGCCGAGGTGGCGGCCCGTGTGCGGGTCGATCTCCTCGGCGTACAGCTGCAGGGGGCTCGCGTACGACAGCAGCTTCTCGCACAGCGCCCGGGCGCGGTCCAGCTCACCGATCAGGACGAGCGTCGACACCAGCCAGAACGAGCAGATCGTGAACGTGCCCTCGTCGGACTCGAAGCCGTCGTCGGTCTCCGACGCGCGGTAGCGCAGGACGAGATCGTCCTCGGAGAGCTCGTCGGCGATCGCCAGCACGGTCTCGCGGACCCGCTTGTCGTCGGCGGGCAGGAAGCCGAGCAGCGGGATCAGCAGCGCGGACGCGTCCAGCGCCGTCGCGCCGTAGTGGGCGACGAAGACGCCGCGGTCGTCGAGCGCGTTGGCGAGCACGTCCGCGTGGATCTCGTCGGCCGCCGCCTGCCAGCGGCGGGCGCGTTCGGCGTCGCCGCGGATGCGGGCCAGCCGGGCCCCGCGCTCGGCCGCCACCCAGCAGAACACCTTGGACGAGGTGAAGTGCTGGGGTTCGCCGCGCACCTCCCACATCCCGCAGTCGGGGGAGCGCCAGTTGGCGAGCGCGTCCTCCACCTGCTTCACGATGATCTTCCACAGCCGGTCGTCGAGCCGGTCGCGCTTGCGCACGAACAGGTACACCGAGCCGATGATCGCGCCCCAGACGTCGTGCTGGGCCTGCATGTACGCCTCGTTGCCGATCCGGACGGGACGGGCGTTGTCGTAGCCCGACAGGTGTTCGAGCGTCGACTCGGGCAGCTCCTCCCGGCCGTCCAGCCCGTACATGATCTGGAGCTTGCCCTCGGCGGCCTCGGCGACGTCGGTGATGAAGTAGAAGAAGTCGTTGGCCTCCCAGTCGTAGCCGAGCGTGTAGAACGCCCACAGCGCCATCGTGGAGTCGCGGATCCAGGTGTAGCGGTAGTCCCAGTTCCGGTCGCCGCCGGGCGTCTCGGGGAGCGAGGTCGTCGCCGCCGCCGCGACCGCCCCGGACGGCGCGAACGTCAGGCCCTTGAGGGTGAGGGCGCTGCGCTGCAGGTGGGCGCGCCACGGATGGTCGGGGAACCGGCCCCGGTCCAGCCAGTGCTGCCAGTGGTGGACGGTCCAGATGAGCCGCTCCTGCGCCTCCTTGTAGGTGGCGGGGGCGGAGTGCTCGCTCCAGGACAGGGCGACGAACCGGGCCTCGCCCTGCTTGAGCAGCGTGCGGGCGGTCGCGAGGGACCCCTCGAAGCCGACGTTCATGTCGGTGGTGAGCCGCAGCCCGACGCCGTTCCCGCGCGCGACGGCCTCGTGGTAGCCGGCGCCCGTGTGCTCCCAGCGGGCGGGCGTCTGCCCGTAGTCGAACACCGGCATGCAGTCGAGCCGGACCTGCACCTGGCCGTTCACGCAGCGCACCATCCGGAGCAGGACGTGGTCGGCGTCGTAGTCCGTGGGGGCGCGACGGTGCGTGTAGGACCGTTCCGTCTCGTGGTGCCAGGGCCCCATGAGCAGGGCGTCCGTCACCACCAGCCAGCCCCCGTGCACCCACCAGGTCGTCTCCATGACCATGGTGCCGGGGATGTAGCGCTGCGCCGCGGGCACCTCCACCCCGGCCGGCCCGACCCGGAAGTAGCCGGCGTCGCGGTCGAGGATGGACCCGAACACGCTCGGGGAGTCCATCTTGGGCAGGCACATCCACTCGATGTTCCCGCTGGGGGCGACCAGCGCGGTCGTCTCGCAGTCGGACAGGAACCCGTAATCGGCGATGGGGGCGAACGGATCTCCCGCCCGGCCGCCGGCGACCTTCGGCCTCACAGCCTCACCTCCTTGATCCTCCATCATTCCCTCTCGCGTCCGGTGGGTACGCCATCGACGGGCGCGAATGTCGCCCCGGGCGCGCTCCGCCCGGGGAATCTGTGACGCATGTCCCGAATGCCGTAGTGGAATAGACCACTATCCAGGATCTGACCTGCGAGAACGCCACTCCGGTGACGGGGCGCCGAACAAACCCTCACAGCGCGGGTACAGTCCCGGCAAACAGGGCAGCGGACCCGCCACTGCCTGGGGGAACGCGATGACGCGCGCCTCCGGGGAAGCGGGACCGGAACTGTCCCTGGCAGAAACCGGAGCGAGAAGGAGCTCCCCGTGGCGAAGTTCGTGTACGACTTCACTGAGGGCAACAAGGACCTCAAGGATCTGCTGGGCGGCAAGGGCGCCAACCTGGCCGAGATGACCAACCTCGGACTGCCCGTTCCTCCCGGGTTCACGATCACCACGGAGGCGTGCCGGCACTACCTCGAGCACGGGGGCCTCCCCGACGGGCTCGAGGACGAGGTGGACCGGCACCTGGCCGAGCTCGAGCGCGCGATGGGCAAGCGCCTCGGGCAGAGCGACGACCCGCTGCTGGTGAGCGTCCGGTCCGGCGCGAAGTTCAGCATGCCGGGCATGATGGAGACCGTCCTGAACGTCGGCCTCAACGACGAGTCGGTGCACGGCCTCGCGGCCCAGGCGGGCGACGAGCGGTTCGCGTGGGACTCCTACCGCCGCCTCATCCAGATGTTCGGCGGCACCGTCCTCGGCATCGAGGGCGAGCTGTTCGAGGACGCCGTGGAGGCCGCGAAGAAGGCGCGCGGGACGAACGACGACGTGGACCTCACCGCCGAGGACTTCAAGGACCTCGTCGAGCGGTTCAAGGCGATCGTCCGCGAGCAGGCCGGACGGGAGTTCCCGACCGACCCCCGCGAGCAGATGGACCTCGCCGTCCGCGCCGTGTTCGACTCCTGGAACGCCCCCCGCGCGATCCTGTACCGCCGCCAGGAGCGCATCCCGGTCGACCTCGGCACCGCCGTGAACATCTGCTCGATGGTCTTCGGGAACCTCGGCATGGACTCCGGGACGGGCGTGGCGTTCACCCGCGACCCCGCCTCGGGCCAGCAGGGCATCTACGGCGACTACCTGCAGAACGCGCAGGGCGAGGACGTCGTCGCCGGCATCCGCAACACGGTCCCGCTGACCGAGCTGGAGCGCCTCGACAAGGCGTCCTACGACCAGCTCCTCCAGATCATGGAGAAGCTGGAGAACCACTACCTCGACATGTGCGACATCGAGTTCACGATCGAGCGCGGGAAGCTGTGGATGCTGCAGACCCGGGTCGGCAAGCGGACCGCCGCGGCGGCGTTCCGCATCGCCTGCCAGCTTCTCGACCAGGGGCTCATCGACGCGGACGAGGCCGCCCGCCGCGTCAAGGGCGACCAGCTCGCGCAGCTCATGTTCCCCCGCTTCACGTCCACCACCGACGGCATCACCAAGCTGACGCGCGGCATGAACGCCTCGCCGGGCGCCGCCGTCGGCAAGGTCGTGTTCACCTCCGCGCGGGCCGTCGAGCTGGCCGAGCGGGGCGAGGACGTCATCCTCGTCCGCCGCGAGACCAACCCCGACGACCTCGCCGGGATGATGGCCGCCCGGGGCGTCCTGACGTCCCGCGGCGGCAAGACCTCGCACGCCGCGGTCGTCGCCCGCGGCATGGGCAAGACGTGCGTGTGCGGCGCGGAGGAACTCGACGTCGACGTCAAGGCGGGCCGGTTCACCGCCCCGGACGGGACGACCGTCACCGAGGGCGACGTCATCTCGATCGACGGGTCGTCCGGCGACGTCTACCTCGGCGAGGTACCGGTCGAGGACTCCCCGGTCGTCCGGTACTTCGAGGGCGAACTCGCGGTCGCCGACGGAGACGACCTCGTCAAGGCCGTCGACCGCCTCATGCGGCACGCGGACGGCCGCGCCGCGCTGGCCGTCCGCGCCAACGCCGACAACCCCGAGGACGCGGCCCGCGCCCGCCGGTTCGGCGCGCGGGGCATCGGCCTGTGCCGCACCGAGCACATGTTCCTCGGCGACCGGCGGCGCCTCGTGGAGGCGCTGATCCTGGCCGAGGACGACGCGGAGCGGCAGGCCGCCCTGGACGCCCTGGAGCCGCTGCAACGCAGCGACTTCGAGGGCATCTTCGCGGCCATGGACGGGCTGCCGGTCACGATCCGGCTGATCGACCCGCCGCTGCACGAATTCCTCCCCGACCTCACCGAACTGTCGGTGAAGGTCGCGCTCGCCGGCGACGGCGCGGACCCCCGGGACCGCAGGCTCCTGGAGGCGGTCAACCGACTGCACGAGCAGAACCCTATGTTGGGATTGCGGGGCGTGCGGCTGGGTTTGGTGATTCCCGGCCTGTTCTCCATGCAGGTGCGCGCGATCGCCGAGGCCGCGGCGGCGCGGCGGAACGCGGGCGGCGACCCGCGCCCCGAGATCATGATCCCGCTCGTCGGGGCGGTGCAGGAGCTGGAGGCGGTCCGCGACGAGGCCCGCGGGATCCTCGCCGACGTCGCCCGGGAGACCGGCGTGGACGTCCCCGCGCTGATCGGCACCATGATCGAGCTGCCCCGCGCGGCGCTGACCGCCGGGCAGATCGCCGAGGCCGCCGAGTTCTTCTCCTTCGGGACGAACGACCTCACCCAGACGACGTGGGGTTTCTCACGCGACGACGTCGAGGCCGCGTTCTTCTCCCGGTACCTGGAGCTCGGCATCTTCGGCGCGTCCCCGTTCGAGACGCTGGACCGCGACGGCGTCGGGCGGCTCGTCCGGATCGCCGCCGAGGAGGGCCGCCGCGCCCGCCCGGGCCTCAAGCTCGGGATCTGCGGGGAGCACGGCGGCGACCCCGACTCGGTCCACTTCTGCCACGAGGTCGGCCTCGACTACGTGTCGTGCTCGCCGTTCCGGGTGCCCGTGGCGCGGCTCGAGGCCGGGCGCGCCGCGATCGCCGCGGCGGACGCGTCCGGCAGGCGCTGACCGGTGCTCCGCGCGGCGGCCGGGCGCACCGGCCGCCGCGCGGCG